>JAYYDI010000056.1:0-24436 GCA_036161055.1 Pseudomonadota bacterium | reverse complement strand
CGACAGCGGTAATAGCCTGTCCCCACTTCTCGTCTTCGATCCCAACAACTAAACAATCTGCAATATCTTCGTGGAATTTCAATGCCTCTTCTACCTCTTCTGGAAACACTTTTTCTCCTGCAGTGTTAATGCAGTTGCTCCCGCGGCCCAAAAGAGTAAGGCTGCCGTCCGCTTCTACGCGAACCCAGTCGCCAGGAATAGAGTACCTCTCTCCATTGATGGTCTTGAAGGTTTTTTCAGTCTTTTCTTTGTCTTTATAGTACCCAACTGGAAGAAAACCTCTAACCGCTACCATCCCGGACTGGTCTAAACCAGGTTTAACCTCGATCAGATCCTCAGTGAATACTTTACAAAAAGGACCCAAGGTGAATTTTGCGACCTCTACCTCTTCGTCTTTGGTGGTTATAGATGTTCCAAGGCCAATTGCTTCTGAAGAGGAAAAGGCGTCAGAAAGAATTAATTCGTCATTATGTTGAAGCAAGCCTGATTTAATCTCTTTTGTCCACATCACACCTGAGGAATGAATAGAGCTAACTGAAGAAATGTCATATTTTCCTGGATTCGAATTTAGAACCTCCAAAAGAGGTCTCGCGAAAGCATCTCCTACTATAGTAACGGCCGTAACTCGATTTTGATCTATTGCTTCGAGCGCGGCTTCTGGATCAAAGCTTTTCTGAGGAAGAGTAACGCAGGTCCCACCTCCTGACATAGCTCCGATTGCAGAGAGAAGCCCGGTTCCATGCATTATTGGAGGCAAAGGAAGATTGACTGGCCTCGGGGTTGTCTTAATTCGTTGTACCAATTCATCTAAAGTTTCGCAGGCCGGGGTCCCCATTCTGATATTTCCCCCAGCGCCAAGAACTTGAAAAAGATCATCATGCTTCCACATTACTCCCTTTGGCATTCCTGTCGTTCCACCAGTATAAAGGAATAGAAGGTCATCGGGGGAGTGCTTTATCTTTGGTGACGACCCGTCGCCCTCGGTCGCAAATTTTTCATAAGTGCACTCGCTACCATCAGCAGTCTCTAACCAGATCTTAACTTCTGGTAATTTGCTCTTGATATTATTGACTGATTCACGAAATTCTTGATGGTAGACGACAACGCTTGAGTCTGAGTTATCTATTAAATAGATTAACTCTTTTTCGATATAACGATAATTTACATTGACGTGCACCAAACCAGCTTTAAAAGCCGCGGCGATACCTTCCGAATATTCTGGTCCGTTTCTTGTGTAGAAGGCTATTTTATCCCCTGATTTTATCCCATTTGCCAGTAGGTTTTGAGCGATGTTATTGGTCCTTTTCTTAAATTCCCCCCAAAGAATTGTCCTTTTCCCATGAACTAGAGCGGGTCTATCGTCCGGGATGACAGGCTCAATAGCTTCGAATATCTCTCCGTAGCTCCAACGTTGACTCATATTTTTCTCCCGCTTTTTTAACAATCTACAATTAAATATGGGTTTGTATTTGTTAGATCTTGGTAGAGGAGACCGTTTTTCATAATCTGTAATTTTGAATGATCTTGAAGCACTCGAATATCATTAAGAGGATCCCCATCTACGATCACCAGATCTGCAAGTGATCCTTCTTCAATCGTCCCCACACTTCCATAGGGGTCGAATGCTAATCCACCGTTTTTAGTTGCGCAGAGAATTGCTTCTGCATTGCTCATCCCAAAGAGATCAACAAAGTATTCAAGATCTTTTGCGTAGGTCCCATGAGGCGCGATGGAGATCCCATAATCTCCTCCGACAACTAACTTGATACCGGCCTCACGGAGCTTTGCGACCGTTTCAATCGTCGCGTCAATTTCCTTTTGGTAACCTTGGGCAATTACCGTTTCCCTCGTCACACCAATCGATTCGCATTTTTCCAGATATGACACCTCCCAAGCGATAGCCGGGCCAACAAAGATGCTATCTTTTTTTTCATGAAGCATATCCACGGCTTCTTGGTCTAAATAGTTCGCATGCCCAATGAAATCTACTTCTGCTCTCACCGCTTGTTTAACTGCTGCTGAGGACCTAGCGTGGCATGCGACGCGCATTCCTCTCCTATGAGCTTCTGCGACTGCCGCAGACACCTCTTCATCTGTAAACGATAATTCTCCTGGCGGATTTTGTTTATTTATCGCCTCTCCATCTATGAAGATCTTTACGACGTCGACTCCAATTTTTCGTTGCTCTCTGACAGCTTTTCTCAAAGCCCATGGCCCGTCCGCTATTTGGCTCAAACCACCTCCTGAATCAACGTTGCTCGCGGTGGCTCCAAGATCTCGTCCAGCTGCCAGTAATCTGGGTCCGATAACAGATCCTTGTGAAATAGCATCACGGAGCGCGACATCAATTTTGTATGTTGATCCAAAACTCACTGCTGAAGTAAATCCTGATCCCAGCATAAGTCTGGCGTTTCTCACAGCTGTCAACGTTGCCTCCTCAACCAAAGTCTCTCCGATAGCAAAAGGGCTGGCGTCTGCGAATGACAGATGCGCGTGAGTTTCGGTCATCCCGGCCATTACGAACTTTCCTGCCAGGTCTTTTTCAACTGTGGCTTGTGGCATTTCGGGAAGTGCTTCAAATGAACCTGCGAATTTTATCTTGCTCCCGGCTACCCATATCGCGGCATTTTTTAGAGCCTCATTGCCTGTTCCTGAAAACAGATTTAGGTTCTTCAGCAAATAATCCATTAACTCTCCTCGTTTAGTCTCAGAAGCCTCTCTGCGTTCGGTGTAAGACTTGCGGCGAACTTATCAGCAGCGGATGGCGTGTCCCAACCACCAAAATTAGTGCCGTATACCAATCTATCATGACCTACAACCTCAAGAAGACGCTTATGGGCGGTTTCACCGTCCACATGAGCGTCGAACCAGAGTTTCTGTAGCATGTGACTAAATCCATGTTCTCTTATTGATTCCGGTATCCAGTTACCAAATTTTGTCATGCCTACAAATCTATCGAAAAGATAGGGAAGCCCCCCTCCGCCATGGGAAATACATATATCTAATTTTGGATGCCTCTCTAGAACCCCTCCAAAAAGAATTGTTGCGCACGCCAGCATTTCCTCGTAGGGATAGCCAAGAAGAATCGTCAAATTAAATCTATCGAGTCTCGAGTCGTCTGGTCCTTTGTCTCCTCCTGATGATGCGGGGTGCAAAAAAAGAGGTACATTCATCTCAACCAACGCAGAATAAAAGTCATCAAGAATAGGGTCATCAATGCCAAAGGGATAATGTGTACCTGTATACGCGGCGACTAATCCTAGTTCGTTCACCGCTCGGTCCAGTTCTTTGATTGCAGCATTAACGTCTTGCATAGGAAGCGTTGCAGCACCCAGTAACTTGCCGGGGTGTCTGCTAACAACTTTTGCCATGGTATCGTTCTGGATCTGACAAAATTCTATCGCTGTTTTCGCAGGAATGTGGTGAAACATAGTTAGAGGGTTTGGTGAAAGCATTTGAACATCTATCCCGTCCTTGTCCATTCGTTCCAAGCGCAGGTTTACGTCCATGAAGACTGTGTCCCGGTAATTTATCGGTTTGAGCTGGTAGTCTCCTACTCTAAAGAAACTTAGCCCGTCTTTATCAGTGAGTAGCTCTGGACCAAACTTGCCAGCAACCCCAAAAACTTCCTCGAAAACTACATGTGCATGAAGATCGATTACTTTACTCATAGCTGTCGTCTTAATTTTTAAAAAAAGATTTCTTTTTCTCGCCATTTGGGCCATAAACAGGCTCGCCCTTTTCTACTAAATAAGCCTGATTTATGCTCTCGGTAAGGCCAGAATCTCTCAAAAGCTCAGCCATTTTTGCGTAATTAGGGTGATCAAAATGAGCCGCTAGAGTTTCGCTATTTTCCCACAGCTCATAAACCTGAATCCTTGTCGGAATCGATGGATCCGGGGCAAAGCAATAATCATGACATCCCTCTTCTTGTTCCCGGGTCGCTAGCTGCACGTCACGAGTCAACTCTACTGCTCGATCTCTTTTTTCTTCTGATTCAAAACCGAGCGCTGCTACAACAATAATCATTTTTATTCCTTTTTGATGGGCCTTTCAAGTGATGCTAAACCAGAACTAACGCAGATGTAAGCGAAAGATGCATCCCCTCATAATTATTTTATTTTTTCCTTGATGCAAAAAATTCTAAGTCAGAGAGCTGGTTTTTCTGATAGCTTTGGGAAAATCACTTTTAAAGACTAAAAAATGGAATTAGTAAAATTACCCGCGCAGCCCCGTTCCGTTCCTTGGCCAACCGAGAGATGGTCACGAAAAGATGCAAATCCCAAAAAACCACGCGATTTTCAGCGTATTACCCAAAGCCTATTCAATTCGAGAAGTAAATTTGGTTATACCTATGCCCTCTTAATCGCCAGAGAAGGGGAGCTAATTTTTGAAAAATACGGTTACGGCTCCAGTTCTTTTTATCTTCAATATTCTTGGTCCATTGCTAAAAGTGTCACTCATGCTTTGGTTGGTGCGTTAGTGGCGGATGGCAGGTTGGACATATACGAACCTTTGTCGCTTCCAGAGTGGTTGGAAGATTCTCGGTCAAAAATTACGATTGACCATCTGCTTCGAATGTCGAGCGGTCTGGAGTTTAAGGAAGAATACGAGGGGAAGAGCTCATCAGATGTGATCGATATGCTTATGTTTAACGGGCGACATGATACTGGATCCTTTGCAGCGAATAAGCCGATTTTAAAAAGTCCTGGCGAGTTTTGGAGCTACTCTAGTGGTTCGACGAACATTATTTGCAAGGTTTTGAAAAAAATAGTGGGCGACGGTGCAACGGGGATGATCGAGTATATGAATCACCGTCTTTTCGATCCACTCGGAATTAAGACAGCCACACCTAAATTCGATAGAAGCGGGACTTTCATTGGATCTTCTTTTTTAATGGCAATTCCTCAAGATTTTCTGCGATTCGGCTTGCTTTATCTCCGCGGCGGAGCTTGGGAAAACGGACAAATCCTCCCTGACGATTGGATAGATTATGGCCGAACTCCTAGTTTTAAAGACGAGAGCCAATGCTATGGAGCGCATTGGTGGATTAATCCAAAGAATCAGACACAATTTTATGCGAGTGGTTTTGAGGGACAGACTCTTTTATTGGATCCGACTAAAGATGTTATTGTTTTGCGCCTAGGCAGAACCCCCGACCTCGAAGCGGCCGCTCTGCGATCTGAGATATATGATTTGGTTGATTCTCTATAAGAAAACGCGAGAGCGTCGTTAGCAAGAATTAGGTGCCAGTGAATATACCAGGCCTCTTCTCCGACACAGCTTTTATTCCCTCTTTATGGTCATTAGTCCCTTGGAGCCATTTTTGCTCTCTACTTTCAATGGTGGTCACGTTATTAACCGCCTCCGCCAGGCCCGGTCTCATCTGCTCCCGCATTGACATCAATGCTAATGGTGCATTTTCTGCAATCTCTGAAGCCAGTTCAATTGCGGATGAGCGCACCGTTTCGTTATCAGTGAACACATCCCCTAACCCCAACTCAAAAGCCGTTTCTCCGCTTACTCTTCGGCCAGTCATGAAGAGCAGATTCGCCTTTTGCGCACCAACAATTCTCTCAAGTGTGTGAGTTAATCCAAAACCAGGAGTGAACCCTAACTTAACGAAATTTGCAGTCATTCTAGTTGCTGGACACACCACCCTGAAATCAGCCATTAACGCCAAGCCAAAACCTCCTCCCACAGCAGCTCCTTGGATTGCTGCCACCACAGGTTTTTTGCATCTAAACAGTCTGACGGCTTCGTCATATAAAGGGTTCCTGTCACTCTCTGTTCGTGTTTCAAGTTCTGCAGATTTTTCGGCAGACGAGAAGTTTGCCCCAGCGCAGAAATGCTTTCCCTCGGCACACAAAACAATAGAACGGATGGTGTGCTCTTGGTCTATGTCTTCAAAGCAATCAGCTAGATCCATAATCAATTTGTGATCGAAAAAGTTGTTCGGAGGCCTTCTGATTTCACATTGAGCCACATTTCCGTCTAGTTTGGTTACTGAAACATCTCCATATTGATCGTTCACTTAAATTCTCCAATCCTCGTAACTAATTTTCTGCATCGGTTTTAGTCAAATTCCCTTCGTGTCGGTTGAATACCCTTGGGCCATTTTTCGAAATTCTCGCTGACTTTTTCTCCAATCTCGGCAACAGACCAGGGTTCCTCTGTATTATCTTTGACTGCAATTTCTTGCGCTTGCCAAGATATCAATTGGACGCTATTACCGGCCACAAGAAATTGTCGACCTGTGACTTCCTTTGCTTCGTCAGACCCAAGCCAAACTACCAGCGGAGATACTTTATCTGGCGACAACAACTCTTCCATATTTTGGCCCTCAGGAAATATGTCTGCCGTTAAACGCGACCATGCTGCTGGTGCCAAAGTGTTGACTCTAATTCCGTACTTGAGCCCCTCCTGAAAAAGACACCGAGCAAACCCAGCGATGCCGGCTTTTGCAGCTCCATAGTTAGTTTGACCAAAGTTGCCCAGCAAGCCAGAGGTCGACGAGGTAACTACAATGCTTCCTCCATGGTCTTGAGCTAGCATTTGATGATATGCATGTTTCACTGTGAGATAGGTCCCTCTAAGGTGAACATCAACGACAATGTCCCAATTTTCGTTTTCCATATTTTTAAAGGATTTGTCTCTCAGAATTCCTGCATTTGCTATCAAGAAATCTAGTTTCCCAAATTCTGATACAGCAAGCTGAATCATTGCTTTGACATCTTCTTCATTGGTGACGTTTCCATAGTCGGCTACAGCATTCCCGCCTAGGTCTTGGATTTTTTTGACCACTTGATCTGCCATCGCTGAGCCTCCGCCAGAGCCGTCGCGCGCTCCACCTAGGTCATTCACGACTACTGAAGCCCCTTCTTTTGCCAGCAACAAAGCGTGTGTTTCCCCAAGCCCGCCACCTGCGCCTGTGACTAAAGCAACTTTTCCATCTAACATACCCATATCGAAGATTCCCAAACGGTTAACAATTAGCATGAGAGTTAATCATAATCGCGAGATTAACTTCAACTTGTTAGCAGACATTAAAAAGTGTAGGTGTGTCCTTCTTTAGCCCACGAGTGAAAGCCGGCGTCTTTGGCTTTTTTTAGATGTTTCTGCCAATCATCCCCGTAATGCATGAGCACAATTTTTTCCCGCAAGTTTCTAGGCAAGCTACATAGCTCATCAAGTGACGCGTGAACTCCGCCCGTGAAAAGTTGGCAATCGTGGAATATTGTTTCGAAATCGAAAAGCTCGTCGTAATGTTGGATAAGACTTAGATCAAACCTAGTATCAGAGGTAAAAAAAACTTTGTCGTCCAAAATAACTCCACAGCTCCAGGCGCACTCTTCCCAAGATCCTGCGCTATCGGGGAAATGTAACGTTCTTGGCATCTTAATGTTTAGGGACCCTATATCCACCTCTTCCGTATCTCTTGGAAAACCTGCTAATTTTCTTGGTCTAATTACGTCCCAAAGGTCAGAAAATTTCAGAGGTTTTTCCTCTGATAACTCCGCACCACCCCTGAGACTTTGCTCCCAGAGAATTTTTTCATACGTCTCGTTGATTACCATCTTTGGTTTAGTCTTTAGAACGTATCTCCCCAACAAGTGTGCTTCTTCGAGTCCTCCAACGTGGTCCGCATGGCTGTGTGTGATCAAGTAGGTGTCTATATCTTTCAAGCTTACTCCAACATCAAAAAGAGATTGCGAGCAGGTGCCCCCACAATCTATCAAGATGTTTCTGTTTCCCTTTGCTACTAATATGTTGTTTTGTTTCAGAGTCTTAGCGAATGCAGAGCCGCAGCCAATAAAATAGATCGACAGTTCTCCTTTTGTAGATAAAGGGACTTTTTTGACTGGGCTTTTTGATATTTTCATGTTTGATTAGTTTTAGAAGAAACACCCTCTTTTCATATACAGAATTACTAACCTAGCTTAAATTCTCAGTAATACGGTCTGATCCTTTGAATTTCTATTTTTTAGACCTAGATTAGCTCAAAATGAGGTTTTGTTCTAAAGGTTTTCGAAGCCAACTCGATGATCTGCATTCACCCTGTCCACAAGAAAGCGTTAAAAAAAATAAGGCTAGCCTTATATTCCCATAAAAATCATGTCAACTACCAAAAAGAGTTTAATCCTGCGAAGGCTTTTAATTGATTCGTTGTTCATAGGCCAAGGAGGTATTCTTTTTGCCTCCAGCGCTCATCTAGCCACAACTTGGTATTCACTATTTCGTCTGCTCTAAATTGATTAATTGTTACCAAAATATCCTTTTTTGCACCAGACAGCCATTTCCAGAAGTTAGTGTCCTCGTCGAGATATTTAATAGTTATATCGACTACTGGAGTTTCTGGCAGCACTGTTTTTAAAGCTACCTCAAAGCCTCCATTCCTAGGTTTTAAAAGACCTTTATAAGGAGATTTTTGCGTTTTGTGTTTCTTATCTGTATAACGGGTCCCCTCAGCGAAAATAAGAAGAGCCCCAGGTTCTTCCTTTAATTCAGACGAGACGGATTGTATTGAGGCGAGATCTTGATCTCGAGTACGAATACCTTTTCCTCGATAAAGTCTTGGGAATCCCAAGGCAAAACATAACCAGCCAACTATCGGTAACCATACGAGTTCGCGCTTGATCAGGAATTTAGCAATGGTTCCACTATCGCATATTAATCCTTGCAAAATAGGTATATCGAACCAGGTTTGATGATTTGCAACTACGATGGGTGCTAAATGCGCAGGCATGCTTCCTTCAATGCGTATATTGATCTTTAGTATTCTTTTAATCCAAAAGTTATTGATTTTCGCTGCCGCAATGTAGATAAGCTGAATGCAACTTATTATTGATTCTCTTGCTTTGTTGTTCTTGTTGAGGATTTTCTTTGCTGTGGCGAGCAAAAACGTTGGAGCCATCCAAAATCCAAGGTTCAGAGCTATGATGAATAGTGACATCAAGCTAACAGAATTTAACCAGACGAACTTGAAGGGGTTGTTAAATGTCATTATTTTTCCCGAGGTCTTTCTTGATTATTCAAATCGATGAGATGTTCTAGCATACCACTCATTCTATTCGAAGATCTGGATGTGGCTATATCCCATGTCTTTTGATCTGAGAAAATGGTGATGTTTTTTTTTGCTCTGGTGATTGCGGTATATACAAGTTCTCGATTAATTAGATTTGGATTGTCGGCGACATCATCTATTAAACCCAAGACAAAGAAAACATTGTTAAACTCTGATCCTTGAGATTTATGCGCGGTTATTGCAAAGGCTGATTCGTGAGAAGGGAGTTGCATTTCTGCTACTTTGTTTTCTAGACCAGCAAACTTGACAAAAAAATTCCCAGTTGCCTTGTCTTCAAGGCAATACCCTGTGTCTCCGTTGAAGAGCCCAAGCCTATAGTCGTTTTCTTTTATGATAATTGGCCTGCCGTGATAGAAGTCGTTGCCCGATTCTTTGAGTCCTCTCTCCTCTAGAAGCGACTCAATCTCTTGATTTATTTTCAGTGAGCCCATTGCCCCAGTCCTTCGGCTACAAATGATTGCTGAGGAATTGTAGTTCTCCTCAAAGCTAATTTCCCTTTTCTCCTCGCAGGAGAAGATCTCTAGATTTTTCTCGCAATAGTTTCTTATTAGCGAAGATAAATTCTCTCTTCCTGAGAATTCGAAGACGACTTCATTGTCGCTTAAGATGTTATTTTTTGCTTTCGTTCTGAGGTTATTTGCCAGTTTTCCGATACCGCTTTCAGATTTGAATCGATAAATATTTTCAAGATTACATATGACGTCCGGAACAATTGAATTTTTCGTAGAACTAATTTCTCCAACAAATCTCTTTGCTATTTTTCGAAAGTCTTCAGAAAAACTCTCTCCCCCAGAGCAGAGGTCGGAAAGAATACTTCCCGCCTCTACGGAAGGAAGTTGTTGCGGATCGCCGACAAGTATGAGCCTTGTTTGATCTTCTAGTGCGTTCAAAAGCCGATACATTAAATTTAGATCGATCATCGAAGCCTCGTCGATCATTATGATATCAAAAGGAAGCTTATTACCTTTACCAAATTTCCATTCTTCTCCACTTACGGGTGCCCCCAACAACCGGTGGACGGTGGATACTTCGGGAGTTGTTATATTTGTTAGGTTATAATCTTCGATAGCCTCTCGAAGGCGCCGAGCTGCTTTGCCGGTTGGTGCCGCGAGACTAATGCGAGCATTAGGCTCGAGACGGTTGATTGTATCTAGGATCGTAACGACTGTTGTTGTTTTCCCTGTGCCGGGACCTCCCGAAATTATCGTCAGTTTTCGAGTGATTGCCATCAAGGCTGCGAGCTTTTGTTTAGAGGAATGGACCCCAAAAACTTCATCGAAAGTGTCTCTGAGTTCAAGATTTGCTTCGATTTTTTCCATTGTAACGCGATTAAAAATCATTCGTGCGACGGAACTCTCAAGCTGGAAATACTTATTAAAGTAAAGTTTTCTGTTGAAGATAATGAGAGGACATTTTTCGGTAGGACCACCCACCGCTGGATGAGAGAGCAACCCCTGCTCGTCGTCTGGGTTGTTTGCCAAAGAGAGACATGGATGGTGGTCAAGGGCTCTTTGAAACAGTAGGTTTACGTACTTTCTGAATAATAGATCTCGGATTCCTGTTTTCTTCTCCACAAGCTTGATTAGGAAATCGGAGATAAGAGATTCATCAGAATTTTTCATTGTTGGCGCTCATATATCCATCGATTTTTTCAATTAAAACTTCATCGGGTCGAGTAAAAAAAAGACCATTTGTTTTTTCGCAGTCAACGCCACGAAGAAAAAAGTAATAAACCCCTCCAAAATGATCCTCATAAGAGTAGGACTCTAGATCTCTTTTCAGCATTCTATGCAAAGCGACAGTATAAATAAGGTATTGAAGATGATAATCATGTCGCTTCATTGCGAGCGATAAGCTTTCCGAATCGTAACTACTCTCATTAGGACCAAGGAAGTTTGATTTATAATCAAGCAAATAGTATTTCCCACCTTTTCTGAAAGCCAGATCAATTATCCCGGTCATAAAACCTTCGATATTTAAATCTTTCTTCCCCCTCGATGAAATGAAACCTTGTTCAAATAAAAATTGAATCATTTTTTCACTTCCAGACAACGAAAAGAAAAATTCTAACTCCGCCACCCGATCATTTTTTTTTAAATCTTTTAGCCTCGAAGGTCCTAAGTCGGTACTGAGTATCTGATCTATCCATTCCTCTAACACTGAAAACCAAGTTTCCTCGAGACCCAGATTGTTTAACATTTTTCTGCATTCTCTCTCGTGGCTGGGTGCCTCGAAATCTATGTTTTCAAGTAACCCGTGCATTGCGAGTCCTGTCTTTATCCCCATCGGGAAATGATGCTTAGACCGTTCTTGTTTTTCTATTGGGACAGAGATTTCATTTTCATCGTAGGTGAAATTTTGGGTATCGAAACTTTTTCTAGTATCTTTTCTGATCATTTGTGAGTAACTGAGCACCCTCCACGTAGACTTAATATCAGGTTTTTTTAATGGAGGCTTTTGGGAAAAATTGCTTCGGTGAGGTGAAAACTGTTTGTTCGTATCGTTCAATATTTTTTCGACTTGATATATGGAAGGGGGAAGTGTCGAAAAAAGTTTCTCGTAAAGCGAATCATTATTTTCTGTGTCGCCTATTGGCAGGATGCGGGCAATAGCTGACCTTAGCATATTTTGATCAAGCTCAGGCAGACCGATATAGCAGCGATATTTAGCCCGTGTTAACGCGACGTACAGCAGCCTGACTTCCTCGTCAAGCTCTTCAATTTCCGCAAGAGCAGCAATTTCTGAGTCGCTGCCGAAATCAAGACAAGCTTTGTGGAGGCCGCCATGAGGCAGGTGCGCAAATGTTGGAGATTTCTCCTTTGTTCTTGGTCTTCTTTTAAAGGGATAAGGCAAAAATACAATGTCAAACTCTAGCCCTTTGGATGAGTGCATGGTTAATATTTTCACCAACTCCTCATCAGTATGAGGTCTTAGAGCATGTCGCTCGTTATTAAAAGACTCTTCGTTTACATACTTTGACTTTAACCAAGCGAATAATTCTAAAATACCGGGAGAGATTGCTTCTCTCTCTTGTATTAATTCTGTTAGATGCCGCAAGTCAGTTATTTGCCGCTTGCGTTCGGTTTTCTCAAAAATATCAGCGGCTAGTCCTCTTTTCTCAATCAAAAGCGTAATCGCTCGTCCGAAACCTTCAGCTACCCAGGTGCGCTGATAAATTTGAAATTCCTCCACCACTGACAAGCGATACGAGTCATCCCCTGTATCTAATGCTTCTATTTCAGCAGGCTCACAGCTAATCAGGGAGCTTGACAAAGCCGCTTTCAATTTAGTTATGTTCTTCGAATTAATAATAGCTCCCAGGATCTGAATAAGATCGTGAGCCGTTTGCTGTTTGAAAACGCTATCATGTGACAAGTCAAGCGCCTCAATCTGGAAATTCTCCAAAGCTTTTTTCACTAGTTCTGCATCTTTCCTTGTTGCTACCAAAAACGCTATCTGACTTGGTTTGATGGACGAATCTCCAATTTTTAAGGATTCCTCTCGTATTATTTCGGCTGCCTTCAACGCTGCATGATGGATTAGTTTTCTAAGGGAGCCCCGCCTGTAAGAGACTTTGTCTTCATCGACAAAAATATTAATAGGAGTTGTTTCTTCACCTGTCTCGGTGACTTCTGGGAGAGCTCTTCCTCGGGGAAATGAGCTGGGAAGATACTTTATGTCGGCGCTTGTTCCGAATACTGATCTACCTTCGAACAAATTATTTATTGCATCGATATAATTTTTGCTAGATCTCCAGTTCTCAGAGAGGGAATATGTGTTTCTGGCTATATTTTTGGCGTTGAGGTAAGTAAAAATATCAGCTCCTCTGAAATTATAGATCGCTTGTTTTGGGTCGCCAATGAGCAACAGGGCCGTTCCATTTTTTTTTTTGGCGATATATTTCCTGAAAGATATTCCACTGAACGCTGTCGGTATCTTGAAATTCATCTATCATGGCAACGGGCCATTTTTCGATAAGTTTTTTCTTTAAAGATAAATTCTCGTTATGAATCGCGTCTTCAACTTTCGGTAACAAATCATCAACACCGAGAAATTCGGAAGAGGAGCGAGAGATTATTAAGTCTCTTTTGATATGCTCGAATGCCTCTACTTTCAGGCTGGCCTTATAGTTCTCTATCAGAAGCAGCAAGTCATCGATCATTTGAAAAATTCCGTGCGCGAGCTGGGGGCTGCCCTTTTTTACCTTCGTGATCTTATCGGGAGTGAAAATCCCCCAAAGCTCGCTCGTTAAATCTACCTCAGTGCTCTTGCAAAAGTCTGTCATCGCATTTGCGTTGGTTTTTATCCTTGAATTCTTGCGAAGCCCTGAATCGGCTATGACCGACTCTAGGCTTTCTTCTATCCAAATTCTCTTGATCTCTTCTACGCTTTTTAAGATCTCAGCTTCCGAGACTAATTTTTTAGCAGGACTCACTGATAATTCGCTTCGATTGAGAAAACTGCCGATGGAGTTTTCTAGTGTTTTGGGTGTGTCCCAAATCGCAAGCATAAGTTTTTGGATGGGCGGTGACCGCGAAAAGATATTAGATCTAAAGAAATCTTCACACGCCGTTTGAACAAATCTTGATTTCTCATCAGAAATTTCTTGGTTGAAAGTTGAACCGCATTCAAACGGGTACTCCTTTAGCACTTTCGCGCAAAAACCATGAATGGTATAAACGCATGCTTGATCCACCATTCGAAGAGCGTTGATGAGAAGCTGTTTGTCTTGCTTTTTGTCTGGGGATGCCTCAACTAGGTTCTTTAAGAAAAGATCTGAGCTAGGAATTTCGAAAGCATTCTTAGCCTCCAAAATCCGGTTCCTTACGCGGGTTTTAAGTTCCTCCGTTGCCGAGATGGTAAAGGTAAGGATTAGAATTTGATCTATTGCTAAGGGCTCGGATCTGTAATTGCCTCTTCCTAGAAGCAATCGGAGAATGAGGTTGCAGATGGTATATGTTTTACCTGTGCCGGCGCTTGCTTCGATGAGTTGCACACCTGTCAAGTTGATACGGTTAGCTATCTCACTACTCATTGGCAAGTGTTTTCTCTAACGGTTCCCATATTTCCGTCGCCAGGTAAGCAAATTCATCGTCAAATGCTTTGGTGACGTCGAAAAGATTGTTCCAATATGGATCCGGTCCCTCAGAGAAACTATATTCGTTGCTCCATTCAGCAGCCAATTTGTCCAGCGTAACTTTTTGCTCTTTTCCATTTTTTAAGTCTCTATTTAGAGCCCTAGACTGTTTTGGAGGAAAAAAAACAGGTGCTTTTAAGCTGTCTTGATAAATCTCTAAAAAAACTGAGAGGTATTTTTCTGCAATTTTTGCCTCAAGGGGTTGCAAAGATAAAGTTCGAATCTGGTGCTTGTCTCCTCTGTGAACTAACTTGGTTTCTATTTTCTCAATTGAGTTTGCGGCCAGATGAGTAATCCAATCTTGTAATATCTGACGATCTTTGAGCCTGCCAACTCGTGCTTGAATTATCTTTTTTTTGTAAGCATTTTGAATGTCAACTTGTAACTTAAAAGAACCGATTGTGACCTCTCTTTGGATTGGGTGCTTGCTTTCCAATTCGTTTGCTATGGCCGAATAAATCGCCTCACCTCGCCTAATAGCTTTTTTTAGAAGAGTCGCTCCGAGCGCATTTGAGGGTATTAGTCCCGTATGAAGCGTTTGGGAGAATAAGTCTTCAATCGGTTCGTTTTGTTTTAGAGATTCAAGAGCATTTTCCGAGATTTTATAGTCATCTAGAGAACCTATCTCGAAAGGCTCAGCATCTCGAATGGCGTTTACCTCCTTTTCGTAATACACCCCTAATCTCTTTTGAAGAAAAAATCTCGCGGAATGACCAAAGAAAGCTCTTAATTCACTTAGATTAATGTGATCAACGGACAGAGTTTGCTTGTTGATCGGTTTACTTTCGTTAGTCGCATATCTTTTCCTCTCTACTCCGGAGAACCATGTTTTTGAAAATGTCTGAGCGTTGTCGCCTCGAAAATATTTTAAATCAAAGGGATTAAGTTTATGCGTGATTAATTTGTTTTCCTCAAAGATTGTTTGCAGATACTCATGCCATTCACTAACTATTGTCGATGGGGTCGGGCTAAAGTTGTGAGTTGAACTTTGACCAACGTAACTTACATAGAATATCTCTTCGGCGGCTAAGATTGATTCGAGGAAGATATACTTATCCTCTTTGTCTCTTGATCTATCACCCTTTCGATTATTCTTCCCCCCTGAACTCAGATCAAAGGTGTTAACATTCTCTGTCCTAGGGAATTCTCCTTGATTAAGCCCAAGGATACAGATCATCCGATAAGGTATTCCGCGCATTGGCAGTAGATTCGAGAATGTGATTCCTCCCGAAGTGGATCGGGTAATTGAAGTTTGATCTTCAATTTTGCCTCTTAGGGCACGCAGAAACGTTTCTCTTGAAATTTCATCTTTGAAATCTGCTCCTGATGTTTCAGACCTCAAACCTTCGAGTGCTGCGCGTGTCTGAATCTCTGCTATGATTTCGCTGTCCCGAGGATCGAAAAACTCTTCAAGCAGCTCTTGCACTATCTCAAGCCATTTTTCTATCGGGTACTGTTTGTTTATTTGTTTCCTTAGTTTGTCCAGATTATCAATGAATCTGCATAAAGACTCGAGCAGTGGGGTGTCTGCAAGAGATATCTCAAGTGGTTGTATTCCATGCCATGGACCATTATTTTCCCGCATAATGACGCCCATAAGTAATCTGTCTAGACCAAATTTCCAAGTATTCCAATCATTAGGGGGAAGTCCCCAGTTGTTGTTCTTTGATTCTCCGTCTATTTCCCATCGAATTCCAGAATCATTGATCCAGCTCACGAGCTTCTCTAAATCATCAGATTTGATCCTTTGTGCTCTGGCAATCGCTGGCACTTCCAGAAATTCAATTATTTCCTGCCCTGTAATTCGGCTATCGGGCAAAGACAGCAGTTTGATAACACTTTTGAAAAAAAATGAGTCATCTGTGAGAGCGGAACTATTGATCGAAAATGGGATCTCGTTTTTGAAGTTTGCCCGTATGAATGCTGAGTAGAGTTGTATATTTGGGGCAGCGACGAGAATATCTTTTGGTTGCAAATCCTCAATTTCACTGAGAGCCCTGAGTATCTGGTCTTTTAAGACCTCTACTTCTCGCGTTTTGCTGTGGCAGCAATGAATTTGTATTGTTTGATCTGACTTCAAAGCCTCTTGCTGATCTTTTTTCAAGAGATTTTTCTCTTTGCTATAACTAAGGCTGAAGATTTGTTTCTTGACATAACCAAGGTTGGTTTCTGAACTTGGCTCGCTGAAGATATCGAAGGTCTGCAGGTTTTCAATGCCATTTAATAGCTCAAAATAATCCCTTCCCAATTGCCCGAGTGAACTAAGTATGGGTTGACCGATTTCAAAATAATCTTCATGCAGATCCGTTAAGGGTTTATTTCTAATCGCTTTCAAAGATCGTCGCGCTCTTTCTGTTTCAGAAACAATATCGCCCCAATATTCGTGACATGGATTTAAAAAATAGATGTCAACGTCAATGAGCTCGGAGAGTCGATGAAAAGTTTCTAATTGAAGCGGCGGCATTGAAGAAAAACCAAAAATGGAGAGTCTAGACCATGGCAGCCCTGCGTCTCGATTGATTTTGTTCATTGCGACATTATGAAGAGCGGCCCTATGAAGTCCAGATTTGTCCCCCAAATCCTCTCGGATCTCTCTCCATAGAGATACTTGCCACTCCTCATCTCTAGAGGTAGAGATTCTGCTGCTAGACTCCCAGTCTAGTACCCAATCTGGACGGTACATCAAATATTCGTCAAACAGTGAAGCGAGCTCATTCGATAGCTCATAAAGGCGAAGGTTTCTTTTTTCCTCCTGTTGTAAATAAATAGCGATGTCCTGATAAGAGGAGTGGCTCTTGTCTAATATTCTCATTAATCTCCAAACCATTTGTTCTCTCTCGAAAGGAGAATGGTCTAGATCCGAGATTTCGGGCTGCAAGTATCTGTAAAGCTTCCATAAAAATGAGGCGGGCAATTGAAAATCAATGTTCGAGGAAATTCCAGTGAGCCGGGCTGTTTGCATCTGCAACCAGTATCTAAGTTCAAAGCTTTGAATAATCACCGTTGAAGTCTTGAAGGGGTCTCTCATCTCGGGTTCATTTTCACAGAAAGCGACCGCCAAGTTTCGCATGTTGTTAGATTGGAATAAGCGCAACATTCCTTTTATACCCTTACTTTTTCCGTAGTATTTTCAAAATTTTGGTGCCGCGATTTTTGAATCCTATCTTTTTAAAATTTCCCAGCTTTTTTTTGATTAAAGACACTTGAATTGGATTCCTAATATAATGCCACATTCAGAAAGGGAATCACTTGTCAAAATATTTGCCAATTATTGCTGCTTGTACTTCAACAGCCATCGGCGGCCTTGTCGCTGTTTACACTAGGCTATTAGTCCAAGGATATGACCCCGTCTCACTTGGTGTTCTTCGTTACGGAATCGCCTTGATCTGTCTCTTGATTGGGCTTCTTTTTATACGAGACAGAAGAATAGAAAGGGCTGATCGTTTACCAATGGCTCTGATTGGGATGCTTTTCTTTAGTTTCTTTCCTATTGGCTTTTCAGTTGCTTTGAAATACACGACCGCAGCTCAGGGAGCCCTAGTTTTTTCTGTGATGCCAATGATAACTCTTGTTCTCGCTGGGTTGGCTCGGAAAGAGAAGATCACACTAAAGAAAATCTTCGGCTCGTTTTTAGTTTTTTTTGGTGTCGCGTTGGTCGTCGACATAGATTCTCAGGGAGGCAGTGAGACCTACTTCGGAAACCTGATTATGTTTTGCATGGCTCTTTTAGGCGCTATCTTTAATTTGCTCGCCCGACCTTACCTCCAAAAGTACAATAAGTTCTGCGCAACCTCCTGGTTTATGTTGTGGGGTTGGCTCGGCATGGTAGGTTTTTTACTTGCTTCAAATGAGCTAACTTTTTACGTCCCTTCTTCAGATATTTGGCTCACTATCATTTTATTGGGCTCTGTTGGAGGTGCGCTCCCCATTTTCTTGTTTAATTGGGCATTAGGGCACATTGAGTCTACAAGGGTTGCTGTAAGCATAGGGTTTAATCCGCTAGTGGCTGCTCTTGCAGGTATTTTTGTTCTCTCAGAGGCTGTTAGTTTAGATATTTTTTTTGGTTTAGCGATGGTGGTGTTCGGCGTTTTAGCTGCGAACTGGCGTAGTAGTCGGTAACATTTCTTCTCAAGTGTTCGCAAAAAAAATCGATTTAAGTTTGGGTAACATTCATTCATGCTGATGCTATCCAGCAAATCAAACTTAATTTAGGAGGTTGCTCTATGGTTTATGCCTACCAGACTCTTGAAGTTGTTCAGAAGACATCAATTCTTGAAGTAACGATTAACAATCCACCCGTGAATGTAATGACCTTGCAGCTTTACTCGGATTTAGTCGAATTTACCGAACAGGTTGAGCAGGATGACTCTGTGAACGTGGTCGTTTTTCAAAGTGCTAACCCTGATTTTTTTATTGCTCATTTTGATGTTCAGGCCATATTGGAGTTTCCAACTCACTCGCCTGCAAGGAGATCAGAAAAACTTTCTGATTTCCATTTGATGTGCGAAAGAGTGAGGACCATGCCGAAGGCTACGATTGCAAAGATTGCTGGCAGGGCAGGCGGTGGCGGGAATGAATTCGCTGCCTCATGTGATATGCGATTCGGTCTGCTAGGAAAAACAATCATCAATCAAATGGAAGTTGCCCTAGGCATTTTGCCAGGCGGCACCGGTACGCAAAGCCTTCCTCGTCTTATTGGCCGAGGAAGGGCAATGGAAGTCTGTCTAGGCTGCGATGATTTGGATGCAAAAACTGCTGAAATCTGGGGTTATTTGAATCGAACGTTTGATTCTAAATCTAAACTTGACGAATTTGTTGCAAATCTCGCAGACAGAATTTCAGCCTGGCCGATTGAAGCAATTTCTAGATGTAAGGCTTCGATTAATAACGCGGACACCTCCTGGAAAGAGGGGCTAGTGGAGGAGGCTTTCCTTTTTCAAGAAACATTGCGTACAAAAACCGCACAAACCAACATGCGCACCGCATTGGATTTGGGATTGCAAACGCCCGAGGGTGAAAAAAATATGGGACAGCTTTGTGTTCAGTTTGGCCGAGCAGCCTTAAATAAGGGGTAGGTCGCTATTTAAAAAAAATACCTATCCTAATCGAGCAACAGCTGATGTTTGCAGGCAATAATTACTATATTTTGGAGCAAGAATATGAGGGAAGAATTCTCAAGAGAAATTAGGTCCACAGTTACAAGCGAAGGCACTATAGAGATCTCGATCGTTAAATCTGATAAACCGAAGCCGTCCGAGGATGAAGTTCTTATAAAAGTGGAAGCATGTCCGATCAACCCGTCAGATTTAGGCTTGCTTATTAGTTTCGCAGCGGACCTTGATACTGTGAGTGTCAGTGGGTCGGGTAATGCCACCGTTGCAAAAATGAAAATCCACGAAGGTCTTATGAAACAAATGAAACCGAGATTGGGAAAATCGATGAAGGTGGGCAATGAAGGTGGGGGGGTTGTAGAGGATGCTGGCGCAAAATTTAAGCACTTAATAGGAAAGACGGTGGGACTTGCAGGTGGTGCAATGTATTCCCGATATCGTTGTGTGAAAGCAAGCAGCTGCCTTGTTATGAACGACGATACAACAACTACGGAGGCTGCATCTTCTTTTGTGAACCCCCTAACGGCGTTGGGCTTCATCGAGACCATGAAGTTAGAAAATCATTCTGCGTTGATCAATACCGCCGCTGCTTCGGCACTTGGTCAAATGCTGGTAAAGATTTGTAAAGCGGATTCGATTCCACTCATTAACATCGTCAGGAAATCTGAACATGTAGATCTCCTCAAGACCCTGGGAGCTAAACACATATGCAACACCGGTGATTCAGAATTTTTGAATAAGCTCGTTGACGCTATTGTGGAAACTGGCGCAACTCTTGGGTTTGACGCAACGGGTGGAGGAAATGAGGGAAAACTCGTCGGACAGATGCTCTCTGCAATGGAAATAGCAGCAAATAAAACCGTGACGCAGTACAGTCGCTACGGTTCAGATACATATAAACAAGTATATATTTACGGAGGGTTAGATCAGTCTCCGACTGTTTTGAATCGCTCTTTCGGGATGCAATGGGGGATTGGAGGATGGTTGTTGACTCCCTGGATAGGGAAGTTTGGCATGGAGACCTTCCAGAAGATGCGTCAACGGGTAGCAGACGAGATAAAAACAACTTTTGCCACAAACTATACGAAAACAATTTCTTTTCAAGAGATGTTGCAGCCTGAAATCATAAAAAAATATGCCAAGCAGGCAACCGGAGAGAAATATCTTGTGAGTCCTCATAAGGATTGAACCGAGTTAGGGGCGCATAATTTATCTGGCGGAGTATTCGATCTTTTTGATAACCGAAAGGTATAGGCTACAGAAAAAAAGGCGGTGTGAGTGTGAAAATATGGATGTTTTTTGACAATCTCACGTACCGTTTATGGGTTTTACTCTGACAGTGGGAAGCCTCAGACTTGCCTGAGTAATCTCGTAACGCCACGAAAATACGAACGACATGTCTGTCGCAAGGCTTAGTCGGTAAATATTTGGCTTGTCCAGGCTCAGTATAAGTTGTAAAAAATTAGATTGGAGGTTCCGAATATGGCTGAAAAAAACAATTCTGCTGAGAAAAAATCAACGTACTCTGTATGCACTATATGTGACATAGGGTGCCAGCTACGAACTGAATCAGTTGATGGACGTGTTGATCGTGTCATCGCTCATGATAATCCGGTGCTAGCCAAAAATATTTGCTTCAAAGGAACCGCAGCCCCTCACATCCATAATCACACTGAGAGGCTGCGCACGCCGTTGAAGCGAGTAGGAGAACGTGGAAAAGATAACTGGGAGGAGATTTCCTATGAACAGGCTATGGATGAGATAGCCGTAAAGCTAAAAAAAATTACTGACACTCACGGTCCTGAGGCATTTGCGGTCTCCACTTCTGGTTGGAATACTCAGACAACCCATAGCATGGATCGGCGTTTCATGAATTTACTTGGTTCTCCTAATTGGATCAGCGGGGTGGCGTTGTGTGCTGGAAACACTGCAGCAGTTAATAGGTTAACTTACGGCTGGTTTCCTACTCCAGATTGGGGCAACACGAATTGTATAGTGCTGTTCGGCCATAATCCGCGTAAGCACTCTTGGACACCTATATATAACGCGATAAGGTCGGCTAAATCGCGCGGAGCCAAATTGATAGTTCTTGATCCGAGAATTTCCGATCAAGCTGAACAGGCTGATTTTCACCTAAGACTGCGTGCAGGAACAGATGCCGCTATGTGTTTGGGATGGTTGAAAGTCATCATAGATGAGAAGCTTTATGACGCAGATTTTATTAATGATTGGTGTGAAGGTTTTGAGGCATTACGCGATCGCGTCGATGAATACCCCCTGGATCGGGTTGAGAAAATTACAGGAGTAGATCGAAACATTATAGCAGAGGCGGCCCGAACTTATGCTACCGCTAATGGTGCAGTTATTCCGTGGACACCGATAACAGATCAGCAGATTTCTTCAACGTCGGCGATTCGGCTGCATTCAATATTGAGAGCTGTTACAGGTAATCTGGATGTGGTCGGCGGTGAAACGCTTGGTGGCTTCAATCCAGGATATATTCCAGAGAGTGAACTGGCTCTGCATGAGAGTTTGTCTGATGAACAGAAATCAAAACAGTTAGGCTTTGCAGATTATCCAGTCTTTACCTACCGAGTAGCTGAAATTTTAAAAGAACCAACAAAAAAGGTGTGGGGCTTTCCGTATGCTGATTTAGTGATGGGTTGTCACATGGCTAATCCCACCAGTGTATTCAGAGCGATGGTAACCGGCAACCCCTATCCGGTCAAAGCGCTTTTTGTATTAGGTAACAATACGTTGCTTAGTTACGCAAATCAGCATCAGATTTTTAAGGCATTGAACAATCAGGAACTTATAGTTGCGCACGAAATTTTCATGACACCCACTGCTATGCTTGCGGATTATGTTTTGCCAGGAGATGTATTTACCGAGCGCAATCACATTGCTGATTCGTGGAGCTGGACGAATCGTCTTACACTCTCTCAGAAAGCGGTCGAGCCGCCGGCTCAAGCTTCAAGCACCTTCAAGTTTTGGACTGATCTAGGTCGTCGTATGGGCTTTGCAGAGCATTTCCCTTGGGACGCTCTGGAAGACCTTCTTGATTATCGTCTGTCGCGCTCAAACAGAACTTTTGCTGAATTTGAACAAACGTCTTACATGGAGGCGCCCACTCCAAAGTTTGAGAAATATAGAGAGATTGGGTTCGCTACGCCTTCCGGTAAGGTAGAGCTTTATTCGAGTATTCTCGCTGACTTAAACTTTGACCCACTACCCTATTATAGAGAGGGACCTTCGCCTAACGAGGAGTACCCTTATTTAGTGTTCACAGGCGTTCGAGAAGATCCATTTTTTCAGACAGGCCAGCGAAATATTTCGGTGCTGAGATCTCGTTGTCCTGAGCCCAAATTGTATATGCATCCGAATGACGTTAGCCGAGAGGGATTTGATGAGGGAGATTGGGTTACTTTAGAAACCATTTCCGGAAAAGTGTCTGCGAAGGTTTCGGCACAGGAGTCCATGAAACAGGGGCATATCAGGGTGCCACACGGCTGGTGGTATCCTGAGACTAGGTATAAGGCTCCACTCTCCGGTGCGTTTGTCTCGAGTGACGCAGTTTTATGTTCCGACCAAGACGAATTTTTAGATTATGAGCAAGGAGTTCCTCACTTTAAGGGGTTCCCCGGTCGAGTTGTTAAAAGTAGTTTGCCCGAAGCTTTGAAAACTAGCGATCTGATAGAAAAATGATCTGACGAGGGCTTTAGAGCATCTTTAATCAGGGTACGCTGACCTACGTCAAACATCTCTAAATTTTCTAGAGATTTTTTCTTCCATTTTTAACGGATAAAGCTCGCCTATTAACCTAACAGTCAATAATGCAGTCTAGAAGCGAACTAGTATCGCGGCGACTCTCGATAAGCGGGCCCATCTTTTGTGAGCTTTATATGAGTCAATGTTTGCTCATCATGATTCATCCTCCAAGAGAGCATTTTTTGAGCATAATGCAAGACTTCAGACGTATACTCAGCGTTTTTGCTTTGATCGACAAACTCCCCCGGATCGTTTTTTAAGTCAAAGAAGAGAGGAGGCAGATTAGTAAAATGTACGTATTTGCATGCGTCATCTCGGAGGACATTTAATGTGCATTGGTGGTGAGTCAATCCCAGGGATTTTTCCATGGCTGAACCGTCTACAATGTCCCTAAAATCATATTCCCAGTGAACAGCATCTCTCCAGTCCGACGGAGTTTTTTGATTTTTTAAAAAGGGTGAAAGACTACGTCCATCGCACTGAACAGGCAGTGGAAGATCAACCCAGTCCAAAATAGTGGGCATCACATCTACGTTCTCAGTGAATTCTTCTATTATCCTGCCGTTGCTTTGTGGATTAGTCGGATCTCGAATAATCAGAGGAATGTGGTAACTCTCATCAAAATAACCGAGCTTCCCTAAAAGCCAATGATCTCCAATCTGCTCGCCGTGATCGGAAGTGAATATAACCAAGGTATTTCCCCAAAAGTCGTTATTTTTCAAATAATCGAAAAGAACACCAAGATTTTGATCGACTTCGCTCATCAGTCCGAAATATGAAGCCTTCAATCTGGCGAGTTTTTTATCGTCCTCCGGAGCCTGGTATCCGATTTTGTTCAAAAACTCTTCTAGAAACGGATGTTGGCTAGCTTCATCAACCTTTTTTTCTCTTCGATTGAATTCCATAAGCTCGACAGGTGGATACATCCTGTTAAATGGCTCCGGAGCAATCCATGGAGGGTGGGGCCTTAGCAATGATAAATGAACGCACCAAGACTTTTTTTGCTCAGAAATATAATCGATGACTTTTTCAACCATAAAAGGAGTGTCGTTTAACTCCTTCGGTAGTGAAAGGGCTAACGGAGTTGCGCCCCCATCCTCGTAATCAGCTCCGTCTAACTTATTGGTGTATAGTTTAAAATGTTGATCGGGAATTTCGACACCTTTCTCTTTCAACCAGTAAGCCCATGCATGCGGCTCTGTGCCCATTTGCAAAACAGGCTTCATTCCTGGAAGAATGCCCTCATAGGATTTTAAATTCTTGTGGTCGATATTAAACTCTCTCGGGTCGTGCGAGGTATCTGTGTACCCGAACAGCGCTGGCTCGATATTGATT
>JAYYDI010000055.1:0-13476 GCA_036161055.1 Pseudomonadota bacterium | reverse complement strand
TCAGCGACACCCGCCATATGCTTACCCGCTGTTTTTGCGTTATACATTATTTTTTTTGTTGGCGTTACGGCGAGAATTATCCGTAAGGGAGAATCCAACAGACTGTAGAAGAAATCTTCCCCCTCTTTGTTGTCCGGATTTCCTTTTTTTGAGAGCGCTGTATAGAACCACTTTTTAGTCTCATCGTCTTGAAAAAATTCCCCCGTACCCTTGAACGTGATAGCACCGCCAGGCAGGTCCTGAGATGCTCCCTCGGGGTAGCTTTGTGAACTAACATTTACAGACACTCGATTGTCACGACGGATCGCCGCAGTACGATGACGATGTTCCGAAAAGGTTATCCAGATTTTTCCCTCGTGCCATACAAACGCATGCGTGACCCCAACCGGCCATCCGTCTTTTGTCCCCCACATTAATACTGCTTCAGAAGCCGTTGTCATCATCTGATCAACTTCATCATCATTAAAAGGGTAGATCGAAACCATTTCATGATCATGAGTTTTTGCCATTTTCTTCTCCACTACTTATTTTGTTTACAGCATATCATAAATCTTCGCCTCGTTGAGACAAGGAAAGATCATTTGCCAATGAATTTTGGTTCAGCCCTGGTCGCGAAAGATTTAACCCCTATCTTAAAATCCTCGGATTTAAAAAGGTTCATCACCGACATAAGGACGTGGTGTGAATGACTCTCAAAATCCTGAGTAAGGCCGTGCCTAAATAATCTCTTCATTTCTTGAATAGCAAGTGGGGCATTTGCCGCAATTTTTTCTGCCCATTGGTTTACTGTATCCTCGAAATCTTGCTCAGCAACGGCTTTGTTAACTAGGCCACAAGATTCGGCCTCGCTAGCCGAAAGAGTCTCTCCCAACATTGCAATTTCGCAGGCTTTTGCCCAGCCTAAAAGCCTTGGCAAGTACCAGGTACCTCCACTTTCCGGTATTACTCCCATCCTCGCAAACCCTGGCATTAATTTTGCCCGCTCCGACATAATTCTAATGTCGCAACCAAGCGCTAGATCTAACCCATAACCTGCCGCAGGTCCGTTCAACGCGGCAATTACTGGCGTATCGATTCGTTGGAGTGTTACTGTACAAATCTCTCGTGTCGAGTAGTGCCTTGCGCCAGCGTTAGCAAGCTCGGCACCACCAATGCCCTCTCCCGAAGCCGCTTGCTTTAGGTCTAGACCAGAGCAAAACCCTTTCCCTTCGCCAGTTAGAACGATAACTCGTGTGTCTTTATCCTCATCAGCCTTTTTTAACTCCTCATTTAAGCTTGCCAACATTTCGGAGGTAATCGCATTCATTACGTGGGGTCTGTTTAGCTTTATCCATCTCACGTTTGTTCTCTGTTCAATCACTACTTCATTCATTTTTTTTCTCATGTTGGGTAACCGTATGAGCAATAACAACATATAATTTATTAAAAAGTCACCACAAGTTACCCTACTTTTTTTCAACCTGAGTTTTATTACCGAACTCGGTTTCCTGAGAGTGGTATACTTTTGGAAAAAAGGCGGCAGTATGACTTTGAAAATTGTTGGAGCCGGTTTTGGAAGGACCGGAACTTTGTCAATGAAATTTGCGCTCGAGGAACTTGGTTTCTCAGCCTGCTACCACATGATCGAAGTAAGAAAAAACCCCAGCCATCCGAAACTATGGTCTGAAGCAAAAAATAAAGGCAATACAGACTGGTCTGCCCTTTTCGAGGGCTATCAAGCTTCGGTAGACTGGCCGTCTTGCAACTTTTGGCGTGAACAAGCAAAAGCGTTTCCGGACAGCAAAATACTCTTGACCCTGAGAGACCCCTCAGCGTGGTACGAAAGTATCATGAATACTATTTATCCTAGCTCAAAGAAATTTACCGAATCTAAGGAAAAGAAAGAGAGGGAGTTTGGACAGTGGGCGATGGAAATGATTTGGGAGTGGGTTTTCCAAGACAAAATGGATGACCGGTCATATGTTATCGGGAAGTTCGAAAAGCACAATGAACAGGTAATTAAAGAGGTCCCGGCGGAACGGTTGCTCGTCTTTGAAACCGGAGAAGGTTGGGAAAAACTTTGTGATTTTCTTGAGGTGCCGGTGCCAGCCAATATTTTCCCAAAGGTGAACACAACCGAACAGTTCTTATCGGGACCGCCAGAAGTCTCGGCGAAGACAAGAACTTAATGGACCTAATAAAATCTTTAGCAGAATAATCCTCAACCATGTTGAGGCGGCTTAATTAGCTGGCAGTCATGCTCGAAAAAACTAGAGACTGATCATCGATAGGGGATCGGCGAATCATTTTCTTATCTTTTGAAAAATCTTGTGTATTTTGCCAAGGACCGTTGCCCTGCTTTGGAAAAAGATGCATCGCCCTTTTCATGTATCCAGACGGAAAATCTTCGATCCAGTCTCTAGGTACCTCTGACAAGTCTTCTTGTGACAATGTTGGAATCACAAAGTCTGCACCGACAGACTCCATATGATTAATAAGTCGACAAGCATACTCTGAGGTGAGATCCGCTCGTAGCGTCCAACTAGCGTTAATATATCCGAAGGTCTGGATGAGGTTTGGGATTTTTGAAAACATCATACCCTTATACGTGTAGCTTTCCGACAGATCAATTTTCTTTTTATCAACTGTTACCTCAACGCCACAGAGCACCTTCATCCTGAGACCAGTAGCTGTAACAATTGCATCTGCTGGAAGCACTTCACCAGATGACAATTTCAGTCCATTCTCAACAAAAGAGTCTATCTCCTCCGTTTTAATATCTAGATCGCCGCGTTTTATCGCTCGAAATAAGTCTCCATTAGGTATTAGGCAAAGTCTCTGATCCCATGGATTATAACTTGGTGTGAAATGCTTCTCTGTCATCTCAACCCCCAGGTGCTTTCTAACCGAATCCAATAAAATCTGCTTAAGTACTTTAGGGGCTTTCCTGCTTTGCTTGTACAGATACTCTTGATACTTAGTATTTTTTAGACGGGTGATCGAGTAAGCAATTGGAGCGGGCAAGATTTTTCTTAAAAAGTTGGCTACCTTGTCTCTATCAGGTCTGGAAGCAACATATGTCGGAGACCTTTGAACCATTGTGACCTTCGCTCCGCTATCAGCCATCGCGGGCGCGAGCGTCATGGCTGTAGCCCCACTTCCTATGACCACGATTTCTTTTCCTTCATGCTTAAAATCACTGGGCCAAAATTGAGGATGTATGAGCTGGCCTTTGAAGATGTCAGTGTTCTTAAAACCGGGATCGTGAGGTTTCTCATAATCGTAATAACCGCCACACATCATTAAGAACTTACATTTGGCAGTTTTTAACTCGCTGGCTGGTCCATCGACTTCGATGGTCCATTGGGCGGTGGCTGAATCCCATTCCGCTTTCGTGAGACGACTGTTGAACTGAATCTGATCAAACAGCCCATACTCTTCGACCGTTTCGTTGACATATTTTAGGATAGAGGGACCGTCTGCTATCGACTTCGCATCTCGCCATGGTTTAAAACTAAAACCGAGAGTGTGCATATCGCTATCAGAGCGAATTCCAGGATAACGAAATAAATCCCATGTTCCGCCAATAGAAGCTCTTGCTTCAATGATCCTCACATTTTTTTGAGGACACATTTTTTTTAGATGCACCGCCGCACTTATCCCAGAAATCCCAGCGCCAACAATTAAAATATCAATGTTATCCATTTATTAATCCAGCTTGTTCGATTAGTTATCTTTAATTAGTGATACTCTTCTTCCTAAAAGTACGCGCTTCTCTGAAACTCAAAAAGGTCGTCCTTGGACGAGATGTTAACTCCAAGATCTTTTAACAACCCATTTCCAACGTCATAAACAAGTGCGTGGATATTTAAATTATTTTTATTAGTCCAACGGTCTAGCACTGAACCCGATCTGCACAATGAATTGACTTGAGCCAAAACGTTCAATTCAACTAATCGTTTGTACGCTAATTCAGCAGAAAGATCCGAAAGTCCTGCTTTATTTTTCTGGTACAAATGCGCAATCGGCTCTAGCCACTTTTTTAATATGCCTTCTGCCGTGTTTTCTATGATAGCTTTAATTGCACCGCAGCCATAGTGGCCGCAAAGAACAATATCAGTGACCTCTAGTTGCTCCAAAGCAAATTTAATCGCGCTCATACAATTCACATCATTAAGTTGAACTAAATTACCGACGTTCTGATGCGTAAATATTTCTCCAGGGAGAGCCCCGGCAATCTGATTTGGAGGCACTCTGCTATCTGAACAACCTATCCAAAGAAATTGGGGGCTTTGATGTGAAGACAAATGATCAAAAAAATTCGGATCTCTTGAAGTAATCCCTTCTGCCCATGCTTTGTTGTTTTCTATTAGTTGACTTATGTCGCCTTGCATCTAACTTCCCTAGCAGTAAATTTCAATTCTTTTGTTTAAAGACTAAGTTTTTGTGGCAAGATTAGAGGATTATAACGGATACCGAAAGAGGAAAGGTTGATGAGTATTGATATAAACCTGTCAGGGAAAGTCGCTGCCATTACTGGTGGAAGCAGAGGTATCGGACGAGGTATTGCAGAAGCTCTGCTTAAAACAGGAGCATCAGTCGCCATAAATGGCCGAAATGAAGACAAAGGTCAGCAGGCTATAAAGGAGATTGGGGTAAACCAACCGGTGACGTTTATAAAAGGAGACGTGCGGAAGCAATCAGAGGTAGAGAATTTCATTTCGCAGACGATAGAAAAGTTCGGGCAGATAGATATTTTGGTTAATAATGCTGGAGGTTCTGGAGGATTCGCACCTGTCTCGGATTTATCCGATGAAGCTTGGGAAAATGCAGCAGCATGGATACTTCACTCAACCTTTTGGGCTACAAGAGCATCTCTTAAGAACATGCTCCAAAGAGGTTGGGGGCGAATAATCAACATTTCGAGCGTTGAAGGTAGACAAGCTAATAAAGAAAACGTCTCTCACTATATAACTTTTAAACACGCGATGAACGGGTTTACAAAAGCGGTGGCTTTTGAAAATGGAGCTAAAGGCATCACATGTAATGCTATCAGTCCGGGTGCAGTCGAGACTGACTTAATGATGGAGCAAGGATCAGATGCTGCAAAGTCTATGGGAATAAGTTACGAAGACTTCAAGCAAAACTACGCTCAAGAAGCTTCGATTAAAAGGCTTAACACAACCGATGAAGTCTCAGGGTTGGCTGTCTTCCTTTGCTCGGAATTAGGTTCAGGAATTACAGGAGCCATCTTACCCGTTGATGGTGGAACCTCGCTGTAAGAGTCATAAAAATCTTAACTAAATCGACTTCAACCTTGTGGAATAAAACTGAACTAATTTGTCTGGAAAAGTTTCAGGGAAGATAGCGAGCATGTCACACCCAGAAAGTCTCAAAGCCTCCGAAGTTGCCTCAATAGCCTTTGTTTTAATTTGCTGCTTCGCAGCTTCGTTAGGGATGGCATTCAATATCGATGGAATCAAAGAATCATTCAATTTAACCAATGCAGATGCAGGAAAATTGATCTCGTTGGAAATGTTCTCCATCGCCTTGGGAAATTTTTTTTTCGCAAGACTCACCCATATAGCAAACTCCAAAAAAGTTTTTTTTATTGGTGCAAGCGTAATATTCCTATTCAATCTTTTAAGTGTTCTTGCCACCGACCCGGTGCATCTTGCGTTTTTCAGAATTCCAACAGGATTAGCACTAGGGGCGGTAGCAGCGACTTGTGCTGGGAGAATTGCCAGAAGCGATAAGCCAGATATAAATTTTGGAGTAATCAACTCAGCAGTCGGTCTTATGGGCGTCGTCATGGCGTTTACTTTGCCCCGGGCGATGGGCCTGGATTTTGCTTTTTCCAGTTATTTTAATTTGACGGGGATAGATGGGCTTTACTTAGTTTATGGAGTTTGCGCTCTTTTTGCCGTGCTTATCGCATTCAGAACCCCTCATGACAATGAGCAAAAATCTCAAGCTATGGATCAATCTGCGAAAACCCTGCGAGTAGGTTGGTTAGCCCTTCTTGGGATAGGAATAATGTTTTTTGGCCACGGCTCAGTAGGCCTTTTTATAGTCAGAATAGGTCGAGAGATCGGAATAAGCGCTGAGAATATAGGTTATATCTTTATGGTTGGAAGCTCTCTTGGAATCGTTCTACCTTTGATTGCGGGTTGGATAGGCACCAGAGTACGAGCGTTTTTTCCTATTTTGATTTTGGTGATTTTTCTCGCGATGGCTACGACAGCATTGTCGACCAGCGACTCGGCTTGGCAATATTTTTTGGTGGTTCCGATTTTTGCGACACTTCCTACCGCCATCATGCCCATCTTCTTGGGGTGCCTAGCCAGAACAGATAGCTCAGGAAAATTGGCAGCTTCTCATGTAGCGTTCGTTTTATCTGGCACAAGCGCGGCGCCCTTTATCGGGGGAGTGCTCATCGATACGGGAGGATTTGGCCTTGCAGGAGGATTTTCGGTATTCATGATTATGCTGGGTGCCTTTCTGATTTCTCCTATGGTGTTAAAGGCAGACCGACAAGAGATGTTGTCGTAATGTACCTCTCTAAATTATATGAAAAAAATCAACCCTAAAAAAATATCTGTTCAAATTATTGAGGATCGCCAAAATGAAGAGATTTTGACTTTCCTAATAATCGAAAATAGAGATGACAATCCGCTTGGGGCGAACTGGAGACTCTACTCGTCAATGGGATTGACGCCTTCTTCGAATGAGAAATCGATATCTAAGATCCATTTGGAGGGGAGGTATGGATATATATCACCAAATGAGAATTGGAGAACCCTATTCCATGGGGAGGAAATCAGAATTAGGATTGAAAATTGGCTTCTGTCCGGGATGCAACTCCTCAAACGTCAAGGGTTTTATCTGACTCAATTTAAAGATGGGAAAGAATTATTGTTAGGCGAGCCTCATCTCGAGGATCCAGACCTAGTGCCTCTTACTGAACCGAGAATGGGAGCTAAACTCTTTAAAAGGACAACGTTGAAATCGAAAGAAACAAATCTTAAAAGAGCTTACCCGGTGATAATTCCTACACCAAGGAAAATCGAGCACTTAGGGAAAGAAACTCAAATTGATGGAATCAAGGTCGAAACAAATCTTAAAAATGATGAGAAAGAGGCTGTAAATGAATTGATACGAACTTTTGGGGCGGACGAGGGGTCCTACCGTTTAAAGGTCACAAAAGATCCAAGTATCGATTGCGACTATCAATTAGAAACGAAACCCAGAGAGGCCTCCCTCAAAGCAAAAAGTTTTCGTGGAATTGTTTGGGGACTTCATAGTTTTCGGCAAATCCTTTCGGACAAAGAGGACTTAACACTGCCGCTTTTAAAAATCATTGATTCCAGCTCTATGGAATACAGAGGTCTAATGATTGATCTTGCTCGCCATTTTCAAAAGCCTAGGCAAGTCAAAAAAATCATTGAGTCGATGGCATCTTATAAAATGAATAAGCTACAGCTCGGAATGAGTAACGACGAGGGGTGGAGACTTGAAATTTTGGCAATCTCCGAGCTCGCAAATATCGGAGGCACACGATCGCATGAACAATTCAATCATTTTGGGGAGCGAAGAGCTTTAGCACCCGCCTGGGGAGACGGTCATTGCGACACTGGAGGATTCTTTAGCCAGAAAGAGTTCATTGATTTACTAAAATTTTCGAAATTAAGAGGCGTAGAAATAATTTTAGAAATCAACTTGCCCGGACATTCAAATGCAATACTAAGATCATTAGAGAACAGCGATTGGCAATTAGCAGATCCAGAAGACAGATCACTGCACACATCAGCGCAAGGCTTCAAGCAAAATATCATTAATGTTGGATGTGAGGATACTTACAGGTTCCTCAGAACTGTCGTGAAAGAAATCAAAAATCTTTACGATCAAGCCAATGTAGAATTCAAGGCAATTCATCTCGGGGGCGACGAAATTCCGGCGGGAGCTTGGTTAGAATCGCCGATTTGTCATGCATTGGATATCTGGGATGAAGAATGGGATACGGCTAATTCAAGAGATCGAACCAAGGCCAGAGAAGCTTTGCTCAAATATTACTGTCAGAGAGCAGCGTTGACGGTTTCCGAGATTGCTCCAAATACTAGTGTAGGTTTTTGGCACGAAATGGTGAATCATGTCAAAGCGGATAGGGGGAAATCTTACACGAGCGTATGGCTATTAAACGATGATAGATCAGAACAATTAAAAAATATTGAAACAAGTGAGCGTCCCTTCATCATCTGTAACTCCAGCTATTATTACTTTGACATGCCCTACTGTATGAAACCTGATGAGCCCGGGCTTCCATGGGCTTCATATGTCGATACGGAAGATATTTATAAATTTGATCCGTTGACGAGTTGGGAAATGTCTAAGAAAATGAGAGACCGCGTAATCGGACTGCAAGCTCAGCTTTGGTCAGAGACGGTAATAGATTCTAAGCAGATGGATTACTATCTATTCCCCCGATTAATCTCATTTGCAGAGAGAGCGTGGAACCCCGTCACCAGCGAGGAAAATTGGAAGTCATTCCTAGAAACTATCAGGAAAAGGGAATTAGGCTGGCTACAAGAATTGAACATTTCCTATCGCCCAATGAGCAAATAAGCCTCGCGAAAATCTGATAAATATTAAAAACAATAAGCTCAACTTTCTTTTTAAGCAGCCTCTATTAGAAGGTTGAGTTTTAGGGTGCCGAGCATAATACCTGGTTGATGCAGCAATTTATTTTCAGGTGCGTATTGAATATCGCTTAGCCTCTCAGTGAGACGCTCCCACGCTACCTGCTGCTCTATTCGAGAGATGCCAGCACCCGGGCAGACTCTCGGACCTGCAGAAAAAGTCAGATGTCTCGTGACCGCTTTTCTATCTAAACGAAGCTCGAAAGGACATTCAAACTCATCTGGATCTATATTGGCGGCAGCCCAACGCAAATGCAAAACCGTCCCCGCAGGAATGGTCACTCCTTGGAAAGTTTCAGGCTGACTAGTTCGCCTCGTCGAAAGCCCCTGGGTCGGAGATCGCATGCGCATGCCCTCCTCAGTAAACTGCCGAATTAATTTGGGACCACCAGATTTTAACCGCCCAAATAAGCCTGGATGTTCACAAATTAATTGGGCCTGTTCCTCAATAGCATATTGAGTCGTTTCAAGGCCACCAATTATCATTGCGTAAACAACTCCATTTACCTCAAGATCGGTGAGCTTTCGTCCCAGCGGTGAATAGGTTACTTCTGTTAGAAAAGTGATCATATCATCCTTGGGATTTCTTCTTTTATCCTCAACTTGCTGCTGGACGTACTCCTTAAAACCATCTAACAATACGAACTGCTCTTTTATCTCATCGTCGGTCAACTTGTTCAGGTGACCTTTCCCGTAAACGAAAGACTTAACCTGTGCCTCTCCCCATTCTGCTAGACGAGGGATATCCTCATGAGGGAACCCCAAGACGCTAGCCATCACTCGCTGGGGAAGGGGTCTTGCGAACTCGCTTATGAACTCAACCTCCTCCTTATCTATCCAATTATCAATCAGTTCGTCAACATGGCGAGTAATCATCTCCGTGTGTCTTTTTGCACCTGGCCCCACCCAAGGATCAGTAAGCTCTTGCTTATGTAACCTCCACATTTCCATATCGGGGCGCAACGTCACCATTGACGCAGACATTGCGTTTAGATTAGGGACCTTTTCGACATCCACTCCCGTATCAGCCATCTCCTGAATAGCTTCCATCATCAGCGGGGGAAACCTCTCGGGATCTCTCACCACCGTGTTGATGTCTTCATGCTTCGTAAGGACATAAGCATCTGTACCGGGCAACAAACCTTCACCCTCCAGTTTATAAACTGGGGCGTCTTGGTGAAGAATAGGGTATGCATCATACCAATGCTCTTGGGCCCCCGGTCCAAAAAGATCGACATCTTGTAAAGACATAGGACATTTGACGCGGTTCATAGAATCATCAGAGGATTTTTCGTTCATTGCTTTTCCAAGTGCTTTAGAGTTTTTGTAGTCAACTCCAATAAGTAACTCATAGTACTTAAGATATTACAAGGGAGTGAATGCCGCTTTTCGCTTTCCATCGTCGACTAATTATTAGTCTTGTCGCCAGAGAGAAGCCGCAAGTTGTCAGAATGACTCTCTCGGTTGATCTTGTATAGTGACAGAACCGACAGAGCTGCTAAATAAAAAATCATTAAGACCGGGACGTAAAAGAACGCCAAGTCAAAAATAACCTCAGCAGGGACATCGCCTGGTTTCGCCTGAGTTGGAAATTGAATGAAAGCCAATATTTGACCAGCGACAACGACTCCTAAACCATTAACTGCTTTTTGAGCAAAACTATTCGCAGCGAAGAAAATGCCCTCTGATCGTCGCCCTGTCTTCAATTCACTGTCTTCCACGACATCGGCTATCATTGCCGCTACCAAAGAAGACGCCATAATCATCAACATGACCTCAAAACTATTAAACACCATTAAAAGCCAAAAAAGTTCTGATGTATTGTTCTGAGGGAACAACTCAATCATCCTCAAGATATAAGGTAAAGGAGCAAGCGCTATTGCAAGTCCGAACACTAGCATCGCTCCTGTTTTTTTCCCCAGAGACCGAGAGACCGCAGGAGCAAAAAATAAAGCAAGAAGCGCTGATAAAAAATAAGGTAAGTTCATGTATCCAATTTGCGTGCTAGTAAATTCCCAAAAATGACGCGAGAAGTAAATCGACAAAGCGGCGGACACACCCCCGGCGACAGCAACGAAAAGGGCAGACAAGAACAAAGAAAAAAAAGATCTGTTTGAGAGCGTTTCCTTCAATTCAGACGCGGCCCGATTTAGATTAAAAGGAGCTCTGGGGGGAGGTTTTTTTAAATTGGGTATATGGCGATGAGTCCCCAATGAGGAAATAAAGATTGAGAAAAAAATGAGAATGGAGGCGGCTAGACCGTAATTAGACCATCCTTCAACGTATTCTAGGCCGCCTTTACTCTCGGGAAGAAAGACTAAGTAATTTAAAACAGCCATAGTTAGCCCCCCCCACCAGCCGAAGAAATATCTAAAACTCATCATTTCAGTTCTTTCATCGTAATCTTCAGTCAATTCAGCGACGAGCGCTGTTGCAGGTATCTCGTAAAAGGTGATGAGCGTTCGAATAAGGACCGCCATACAAACGAAATATAAAAACAATGATGCCTGATCCCATTCAGGAGGCGCCCAAAGAAAATAATAGGCGACGGCAACTGGCAATCCAGCCGCGTACATAAAAGGGTGTCTACGTCCCAATCGTGAGTGATAATTGTCTGAGATGTAACCCACAAGAGGATCTGAAAACGCGTCGAATATAAGTGCTATCATGATTCCGAGAGAGACTAAGTCAGCGCGAAGGCCAATTACTTGGCTGTAATAAAAAAGTAGCAGGTAATTAAACCCATTTGATTTAGCACCATTAGCGACAGCACCAAAACCGTAAGCAAGCTTCGTAGGCAGATCTACTTTTTTTTGATTATTTTCTTGGGATAAAATGGGCGCTCTCCGCAGTGGATGCTTAGTATAAGCAGGAATTCCTTGATAACCAATCCATTAGGCTCTGCGTGATAAACACCGAACTCCTCTATAAGCCGGCTCTTCCCTATTTAAAAGCGCCGCTTAGACTGCTAGCATTCTAAGCTCAAGTTTACGAGGGACCCCTTTGATGGCTTTGACTGGGCAGTCATTAAAAAGAAAAGAAGATCCACGATTTATTACTGGAAAAGGCAGGTACACAGACGACCTTGTGCTGCCTAACCAGAGTTACGCTTATTTTGTCAGATCTACAGTGGCTCACGCTAAGATCAAAGAAATAAAACTCGGAGATCTGGAATCCCAACCCGGTGTTAGAAAAATTTTAACAGGAAAAGATTACTCAGCATCAGGTTTGGGGACGCTTATGTGCGGTTGGATGATCCACTCAAAAGACGGCTCAGAAATGAAATCGGGGCTACATCCTCCATTAGTTGTGGAGAAAGCCCGATACGTTGGAGATCCGATAGCTGTAGTCATAGCCGACACTAAAGAAATTGCCAGAACAACAGCAGAAAGAGTTGAGATTGAATATGAAGAATTAGAAGTGATTACACTGAGAAATTTCGACCAGAGCGAGACTAACCTTCACGATAACGCCGAAAACAATATTGCTTTTGACTGGGAGCTTGGAGACTCTGCGGCCGTAACGGAAGCGGCAGCCCGATCAGCGTACCAAATACCTCTGAGCTTATATAACAATCGTTTAGCTCCCAACGCGATGGAGACTCGCTGTTTAAATGCCGCTTATGATGACAGAGATGATCGTTTCACTCTTTACATCGCGTCACAAAACCCGCATGGGCTTCGCATGACACTGTCAGCGGTTATTGGGCTGGCCCCCGAACATAAGCTTAGGGTTATCTCCGAGGATGTAGGCGGCGGGTTCGGGTCCAAAGCATTTAATTATTCGGAAGAAGTAGTTTGCGCATGGGCCAGCAAAGTCGTGGGGCGTCCTATCAAATGGACTGCAGACAGAAGTGAAGCTTTTCTCACTGACGCGCATGGTAGAGACCAGCTAGCTCAAGCGGAGCTCTATCTTGATGGAGACAAAAAAATCACCGGACTTAAAGTATCGATAACGGCGAACATGGGTGCTTATTTGTCCACCTTCGGCTCGCTAATACCCACCTACATGTGCGTTCCATTGCTCTCAGGACAATACGTCATCCCTGCAATATACGCTGAGGTAAAGGGCGTTTATACTAATACCTCTCCAGTGGATGCTTATCGCGGGGCAGGCAGACCTGAAGCAGCCTTTATTATAGAGCGTCTTATAGATCTAGCAGCACGGAAGACAGGCACTAGTCCAGTCGATCTTAGACGAAAAAATTTCATTAAAAAATTCCCCTATCAAACACCGGTTCTCTCGACCTATGACTGTGGCGATTATGAAAAAGCTTTATCGACAGCTTTAGAATTGATTTCTTTCGAGAATTTTGAAGAGAGGAAAAAAGAATCAGAGCGGAGAGGAATGCTTAGAGGGATTGGCCTATCAACATGGATCGAGGCAGCTGGGATTGGCCCTTCAAAAAAGCTGGGAGAACTCGGATCGGGAGCTGGTCTCTGGGAATCAGCTCAAATGCGAGTAAACCCTACAGGATCAGTAGAAGTGCTTACGGGTTCTCATAGTCATGGCCAAGGGCATGAAACAACTTTTGCACAATTGGTCGCAGATAAGTTTGGTATCAGCATTGACGATATAGATATTATTCATGGTGATACAGACAAAGTGCAATTTGGTATGGGCACGTTTGGTTCGAGAAGCGGTCCAGTAGGAATGTCAGCGCTTTCTCAAGGTTGCGATAAGATAATCGCGAAGGGCAAACTCATAGCCGCTGCAAACATGGAAGTGGATGAAGAGCTTGTAGAATTTGAGAATGGGGATTTTTTCAGTGAAGGAAGCAACAAACGCATGGCTTTTGCTG
>JAYYDI010000054.1:0-4030 GCA_036161055.1 Pseudomonadota bacterium | reverse complement strand
AAAAAGGCGGGAATTGCTAAAACGATTGTCATTCCAGCGACTTGGAAGATTTCTCGCCATCCAAATAGCCGAGATCGAGAGTCGTAGCTCGTCGACAAGTCAGCCCCCCAGGATAGATGTGAAATCGCTGACATGGTGTATCCTACGTACAGGACAATTAACCAGAAGGCGAGGTAGGTTGGTGAAACAGATTCTGGGTTGGGCATAAAAACCATCCAGACCGAGATCATGAGTAGTGGAATTGACAGAGCGATCCAGTGTTTTCGTCTTCCCCATCTTGAGGGAAAACGATCAATCGCTACTCCCATTAGCGGATCCGTGACAACATCCCAGATTCGAGCGAGCGTGAAGATAAGGCCAACGGTAGCTAGAGACAGCCCCATCCCCTCAGAATAAAATCGCGGTAAATATACAGCGATCGGCATCCCCATAGCGGAAAGAGGCATGCTTAGGCCAGAATACGCTGAAAGAACTTTTGGCGTTAGTCGCTCATCTGACGCTGATGCCTTTTGATGACTCAAATTTGTCTCCTTCTCCCTGTTAAACCATAACAGAATTGAAGCTTCACTTGTTTCATGTTTCGCCTACTGTGTTAGATTTTAACGAAGCTTGGAGGAAACTTTATGAAGCCAGTATGTTTGGTGATCGGTGCTGGGGCGGGCATTGGAGGCAATGTTGCGAAAAGATTTGCACGTGACGGCTATCATGCCTGTTTATGTAGACGAAGCGATGAAGAAGGGCTTGCCAAATTGGTCAGTGAAATAGAGGCCGATGGTGGAGAGGCGACGGGCTTCATTTTGAATGCTATCGAAGAAGGTTCAATCGAGGAGAGGGTGACTCAAATCGAAAAGGAAATCGGTCCCATAGAGGTTGCCGTATTCAATTTGGGTGCGCAAATTGGAGATAGGAATTTACAAGCGACAAGTTACAAGGCCTTTGAAATGGGGTGGAGGCTTGCTTGCTTTGGCCTTTTTAGATTGGCTTCCGTTGTTACTCCAAAAATGGAAGAGCGGGGGAAAGGCACGATCCTCGTAACGTCAGCCACAGCTGCTGTTCGAGGGAATAAGGGTCAGCATTCTCATGCGGCTGCGATGGGCGGTCGGCGCATGCTATGCCAGTCTTTGAACGCTGAATTCGGCCCCAAAGGTATACATGTTGCTCACGTTATCATCGATGGGGCGGTCGATGCGCCGGATACGCTCGGGAAAATGCTTGGTCCAGAAAGATTTCAAGAGTTGAGAGAAAGCAAGGGTATGGAGCACGATGGTTTAATGTTGCCAGCTAAGATTGCCGACACTTACTTTCATCTGGCTCAACAGCATCGCTCTGCATGGAGTCACGAAGTGGATATGCGATCCTTTTCCGATATGGCTTGGTGGAATCATTGATTCTAAATCGCACGATATGAGGGGAGAAATATGAGCGAAATGAAAATCATACCGATCGAGGGGAAGTGTTTTGGAGCCATAATAGAAGATATAGATGTCAGATCGCTTGAGGATGCAGAACTAGAGAGCATCAAGGAAGCGTTTCTCAAGTTTGGTTTTTTGGTTTTCCCAGGACAGTACTTGAATGACGAGGAAAATATTCGATTTGGCGAGCTATTTGGAAATCTCGAATTCGGCGGCCTTCCAATCGCTAACCAATATAAAAACGAAGACGGTACCTATGGAGAGATTATTGAGCTCGATAGCCAACGAATGAGAACGAATGTTGGTAATGAAGCCTGGCACACCGACTCAACTTATTGGCCGATCAGTAGTAAGTGTGCAATGTTGACGGCACATACCGTTCCAATTGCCGGTGGTGAAACAGAGCTTGCAGATACTCGAGACGCATACGAGGACTTGAGCGTTGAGATGAAGGCTCGAATCGAGCATCTCTCAGCGTTCCACTCCACTCAGTACTCGCAGGCGAATGACGTCGGCGACTTCCCAGAGCAGGCAGAAGGCACGATTTATCATGGTGAGGCTTATTTGAGACCTCTGGTAAAGGTACACCCTGAAACCGGCAAGAAGAATCTATTCATAGGTCGCCATGCGTTTGGCATACCGGGTCTTACGAGGACAGAGAGTAGATTGCTTTTGAGAGAACTAATGGATTTTGTAGTGAGTGAACCCAAACGTGTCTATCAGCACAAGTGGCAGGAAGGCGACCTGCTGTTCTGGGATAATCGTGCCCTTTTGCATAGGGCCTGCGCTTACGATTATCGTCAGGCGAGGGTTATGATAGCGACCCGGGTAGCCGGGGATAAAGAGAGTGAACTGGCTTATTATCCAGAGGACCCTGCCGCTGAGGCAGGAAGGCTTGCTTTGGCACAGGAGCTTGAAATACTCCGCCAAGAGAAAAGAGTATTCTCCAGCAGCGCCGTCGCATAGCTGAGCTGCTCCGAAAAAACTTATATCGCCTGAATAGAGCCCTACAGGTGAGTCGCTTGCCCGCCGTCCACCTCAATAGCCGTACCATTTATATAAGAAGCCGCGTCCGAGCAAAGGAAGACGATTAGTGATGCAACCTCCTCCGAAGTGCCGTATCTTCCTACCGGGACTCCTTTACCATTATTCGAGATAACTTCTTCAGCAGTGCGACCAGATGCTTCAGCAATTTCGCCTGCGGCTCTCTCCCACATCGCTGTATGAATAAGTCCGGGCAATACTGAGTTGATCAGCACGCCATCAGATCCATATTTGCGAGCTAATGATTTTCCCATCGATATCATAGCCGCTTTGGTTGTTCCGTAATCTACGAGTGCTGCGTTTGGATATTTCCCTGCTGAACTGGAAATCATCAAAATGCGGCCCCATTTTTTCTCCCTCATAGCCGGGAGAAAGGCTCGAGTGCATCGAACCGCTGACATAAGATTTAGTTCATGTAGCTCGGTCCAATCCTCATCTTTCATATATAAGAAGTTTCGTGAGGGTGAGGCCCCTACATTATTGATGAGCAGATCTACATCACCTCCAGCGAGGACGTCCGAGATGAAGGCTTCCGTTGAGTTTTTATCACCCATGTCTGCAACAAGCCCAGAAACAGATCCAACTCCCTCCGAATAGCTGGATAATTCTGACACCGCCTCGGCATTTCGAGCGCAAAAGATGACGTTTGCTCCGTGATCAGACAAAAGCTTTACGGTAGCAGCGCCGATGCCGAGGCTCGCTCCAGTCACTACGGCTCTTTTCCCAGAAAGATTTAGATCGATCATACGTTCCCCTTGTCATACAGTTTCGCTATGTTAATCATAAGCGCTACGTCTTTTTAACAGAAGATAATTAACGGGGCTTAAGATTAATGGGCCCTAAAAAGGATAATTAATGCAAAACGCAAATACCCAAGATAACAATATTGATAATGTGCCCGTGTGGGTGGCTTTTTTCATCGCTTTTGTGCTTCAACTTGTTGGGCTTCCGATAAGTCAAGCCAGTGAGCGGTTACCAACGAATTACTTCACTGATTTCTCCAAACACCAATGGGTAAATATGTCACCTAATGGAAAATACTTGTCTGTGCAGCTCAGGTCTGGTGAAGAGACACAGGTTGTGATCCTCGATCGAAAAACGATGAAGCCGATTAAAAACGGTCGACATCGTTTTATGCAAAAAGACTATTCTGTCTCCAGTCATACCTGGGTATCGGATGATCGTATCGTGTTCAGAGCACAAAAGATTTTTGAATCCGAGAGAGAAGATCCGATTCCGTTAATCATGCTCTATGCGGTCGATTATGATGGAAGGAGAGAAGATGTCCTTGCCTCTCCTATGGCCGGAACTGAATTGTTTGGCGCAGAAATTTTGGATCCATTAGTCGATGACAAGAAAAGAGCGCTCGCGCTGACCTACACTCGATCAGGTACCAGGCAGAAGATTGGGAAAATCAACCTCCGAAATGGAAGTCTTACCCAGACAACTAGTGTGCCACCCAGAACTCTTAGGGTAATCCTGGATAAGGATAAGAACCCGCGATACGCCATCAGTTCAAATACTGCTGGTGATAATATTGTCCACTACAGAGAGCCTGACTCAGTCAAATGGGA
>JAYYDI010000053.1:0-2563 GCA_036161055.1 Pseudomonadota bacterium | reverse complement strand
GATCGAAATTATTTTGATCTTGAAGGGAAAGTGGAAGCTCTCCCCTACGCAATTTTTGTGTCGGCTAGTACTGATGGGACTGGTGCGGTAAACTCCATTCGGCGGATTTGCAGCGGGCTTAACCTCAAGGAAGTCCAAGAGGCACTGATTTTGACAAAGAAAATATCCGAATCAGATGAGCAGGCTATACGAGATTTTGGATTGACGATGGCCGTTGGCATAGATGCAGGGATATTTTGACAAGCTTATGTTTTCTTAATAATAAATCTCTCTATGAACAGAAATGGCCTATTTAAAACTAATCCAAAGCTGCCAAAACTCTTCACGGATCGGCTGATTTGCAGGCTTTTAGAGCCTCATGAGGCGAAATTAATGTGTAGCTTCAGAAGAGAAAACAAGAATCATCTAGAGAGGTGGGAACCTTTGAGGAAACCATCTTTTTTTACGGAAAGTTTTTGGCAAGCCCAGCTTCGGACTCAATTACGTGATTTTCGAGAGGGCGTAAGTGCGAATTTCTCCATTCTTGACAAGGATGAGATGTTTATTGTTGGTGTATGCAATTATACTAATATTGTAAGAGGAACCTTCCAGTCATGCCAGTTGGGTTATGCGATTGCCAAGCAATGTGAGGGACAAGGGCTCATGGAAGAGGCCTTAAGACGAACAAACGACTTCGTTTTTTCGCAGCTCGGACTCCATAGGATTATGGCTGCTTACCTCCCTCATAATCAAAGAAGCGGTTCGTTGCTAGGCAAGCTCGGTTTTAAAAGGGAAGGGTTTGCCGAGAAATATCTGAAGATTAATGGCATATGGGAAGACCATGTGCTCACCTCGAAAATCAGAGATCTTTAATTGTCTTTTTAGTTTATTTCTACCCTGATGACCGATCTGTTCTTGATCCTGCCTGATATCCAAGAGAAAAAATTAACCGTGTGCATTTGCCACTTGTACTTGGCAGTAAGGGCTCTGTAGGCTTCATTTTCTTCAATCGGATCATCTACGATAAAAGCGCGTGCGGCTTCCCAAGTTTTTAGCTTCTCTCCCTTCCAATCACACTCGGCAATTTCAGTTGCAGGATTATTTTTAATCCGTTTTACCTTTCCAGCATTTTTTGAGGAGAAAACATGAAGCTGATTCTGGTTTGTTGAAGCGAACCAGACAGGGGTTAACACCTGAGCGCCAGATTTCTTGAAAGTTTTAAGTGACAAATAAGGAGCGTTTAGATCCAACCTAATTTCCTCCTTAACGCTACCGTATTTTGAACAAAAGGACTAAAAGAATTGGCGTAACGATAGCTTGCAAAAGCATGAACCTCACTAAGACCTGGGTGTTCGACCATCCGAACTTATATCGCACGTGGTCGTGCAGGGGGTACCTTATTTCTGAAAAAATACCTATTCGAAAGAACCGTAAAAGCGCGATCTTGATAAGACCTGTTGCTCCATTCAAGAGGACCACTAATGCAACTACGAATATTAAAAAAGGATTTCCACTAGCTAGAACAAGAGCTCCGAGCAAAAGGCCAACCGGGCGGGAACCGGAGTCACCCATGAGCACATTGCTAGGAAAACTGTTGTGCCAAAGGTATCCTGCCAAACAACCCACCATAATGAAGGCAATAATAGACCAGTCTGCGCCAAGGGGGTAATGCGGCAATAACAGGTAATCGGATATTTGAACATGGCCGACAACGCCGTATAAAATTAGACCCAAGAAAAGAATTCCCATGCTCGAGAGACTGGCGGACAAACCATCCACGCCATCAGTGCAATTTGTAGCGTTGATTGAAACCCATATTAGCAAGGTTCCACCCACCAGATATAAACTTACCGGTATCTGCACTGGATCTTTGAGCAACGGCAACCAAATGGTAGGCCCTTGGAGATTGAGTACCATCCAAGTAGCGAAAAAAGCCAAGCCTATATCTATGGCTCCTAGGCGATATTCAGACCAACCACCATCGGATCGGTCGTCCAAGAAACCTACGATCATGGCTATAAAAACGCAACCCAAGAGTCCAACAAAGTCTAGGCGAAAAGGGACCATCAACAAAGTGAGAAGAATGAAAACTGGGATGAAGAAAATTCCTGCTGATATCGGTTTTCCTACGCTTTGCTCTGCATCGACCGCGAAAGCTCGCCCTTTGTCCGTTGGCAAAAATTTCCACACCTTCGGAAGCAAGCTGCAGGTTATTAGGTACCCGAGCGCTCCGCCAAGGCTAGCGAGGAACAAAAAGGAGGTAAGCAGTCTGAACGGACCTGAAACATCTGCAAGTAGTTGTCCGAGGTAGTGCAGCACAGAAGTTTCCTTAGTAGAAAGTACTAATTATATAGTTTGCGAAAAATGATTTCACATTAAAATTAAGGGACGTTGCTGAGTTCTGAAATCCAGTCTCTTGATTGAAGATAGTTTTCGTATAGATCTGACTCGGGTGAGCCAGGTTCGGGTGTCCAATTATAGATCCACTTTGCCACTGGTGGCATGCTCGCTAGCACCGACTCTATTCTTCTACCGGACTGCATGCCGTATTTGGTTCCTCTATCGATTGCAAGGTTAAATTCAG
>JAYYDI010000052.1:0-15522 GCA_036161055.1 Pseudomonadota bacterium | reverse complement strand
TATCTCTCAAGAAATGTCAGTTGCATCATGGCGAGGCTCATAAAAAACTCTGACCTTGAAAAGATTATTGGAGCGAGTCAGGTTCCCGTGATCAATGGTTGTTGCGAAAAATATCACCCTTGTCAGGCCCTCACAGATATATTTACTGTCCAAGAACAGAGTGAAAAGAATTTACGAGATATTCAAATAGTCTATCTCGGGGTTCAAAATAATGTCTCGAATTCACTTGCCCTCATATGCAATGCTTTGGGAATAAAGTTAATACTCTCCACCCCAGAGCGTAAATATGACGAGGAAAGTGCTGACGCAGATGTAGCAAAAGTAATCGAAGAATCGCCATATGTTCTTCATGAATCGGATCCAACTCAAGTTGTTCACCTTGCCGATTTTATATACACGGACACTTGGGTAGACATGCAATATTTTAATGATCCAGACCATCAGAATAAGAGTGCTGAGAGGATAGAATCATTGATGAAGTACCAGGTCAACGCAGAACTTTTAGAGGGCATACCATGCAAAATAATGCACGATATGCCTATTCATGATGGATATGAAATTACAGACGAAGTAGTCAGAGATAATAGGTCTATAATTTTTCAGCAAGCCGAAAATAGACTCCATGCTCAAAAAGGTCTACTGTGGTGGTTATTCGAGCAAGCCAGGGCAATTTGATTTCCTGAGAATAAAGCTAATTTGTTAATTAGCCTCGCCTAAATCGAAGCATGCTGCGGTTTATTTCCTTTAAAGATTTTAAGCCCATAAGTTTCATATCTCTTTCGATTTCTGATCTTATATTTTCTAGCGCTTTCTCGACCCCTCGCCTACCTGCAGCAGCTAGCGCGAACAAGTACATTCGTCCGCCAGAGCAAGCGGTGGCGCCAAGTGCCATAGCTTTCAAGATATGTGTTCCTCGCTGTATTCCGCCATCTAAAATTATATCTATCTCTCCACCCACTTCATCTACAATCTCTTCCAATTGATCAAATGGACTCCTGCTTCCATCTAATTGCCTCCCCCCATGATTCGAAATCATTATTGCATCAGCTCCTATATCAACAGCTTTTCTGGCATCACGCGGACTCATAATGCCTTTTAAACAAAACTTCCCGTTCCATTTGCTTTTTAGATCTTCCGCATGATTCCAACTCAAGGTCTGATCAAGCATCGTCGAGAAATAATCTCCAACTGAGATTGCAATGTTTGATCCTTCCTTAACATGATTCTTCAGCTGGGAGAGCTCAAACTTTTTTCTCAGCAAAAAATTAAAAGCCCATGCTGGCTTTATTCCAAACTGAAAAAGGCTAGGAAGCGTAAGTTTAGGGGGCGTTGTGAAACCGGTCCTCAGATCTCTCTCCCTATTACCACCGGTTATCGTATCTACCGTTAAAGTAAGCACTTCAAACTTTGCCTCAGTAGCCATTTCGATCATCGCGTCATTCAGAGCTTTATCTTTGTGAAAATAAAACTGAAACATCTTTGGGGAGTCTATAAGCTCTCCTATTTCCTTAAGCGGAACAGTCCCCAGGGATGATACCCCGAACAAAGTATTATATTTGTGAGCGGCAAGGGCCACAGCTCTCTCGCCTTCGTGGTGAAAAAGTCTTTGAAGAGCCGTGGGGGAGCAAAAGATCGGTAAGCTTAGTTTGAAGCCCATAACTTCAACCGACATATCAATTTCTTCGACACCAGCTAAAACGTTTGGAACTAGATCACAATCCTCGAAGGCCAAAGAATTCCTTTTGTAGGTAACCTCGTCATCGGCGGCACCATCAATGTAGTTAAATATTGGACTTGGAAGACGACGTCTCGCTAAGTCTCTTAGATCCGCAAAATTGGTACATTTCTCTAGTATCCTAGGCATGTTTACTTTACCTCACGTTTATTCTGGTACAGCCTTCCAATTCTAAATCGGGCGCTTCAAGAGTTAATGCAAAAAACGAGGTAACAAATGAGCTCGGCTTTGAAAACTTTTGGAAAAAAGTTTTTTGTCACTTATTCTTTTCACGTTTCGCTTAGTATAGCTCCTTTTCGGGAAGCCTTTTAGTTATAATTAGACAGTCGAAAGAACAAGGACCTTTTGTGCCCATAAACTCAATAGAAGAAATACTCGAAGATTTTCGCCGTGGCAAAATGGTTCTAATTATGGATGACGAAGACCGGGAAAATGAGGGAGATCTAATCATTGCCGCAGATTGCATCACTGCGAACGACGTAACCTTTTTTGCTAGAAATGCATGCGGTCTAATTTGTTTAACTCTCACGGAAGAAAAAGCTAGCCAGCTGAAGTTACCGCTCATGGTTGAGAAAAATGGTTCCAGCCACTCAACTAATTTTACTGTATCAATTGAGGCAGCTGAAGGAATATCTACCGGTATATCCGCTGCTGATAGAGCACAAACCATTAAAGCTGCTGTTAATAAAAATGCGCAGCCGAGCGACTTAGTTCAACCCGGCCATATTTTTCCACTGATCTCACAACCGGGAGGCGTTCTCACGCGAGCCGGGCACACCGAAGCCGGTACAGACTTAGCAAGATTGTCTGGCCATGAACCCGCATCAGTGATCGTTGAAGTGATGAACGAGGATGGAACCATGGCTAAAAGGCCGGAACTAGAGGCGTTTGCTGAAAAACACGGTATAAAAATTGGAACAATAGCGGATCTTATCCAATACCGGAGCCTCCACGACACCACCATTGAAAAGATGGATCAGCGATCTGTAAATACCGCTTACGGAAGCTTCGTACTTAAGACATATCGCGACAATATTTCTGATTGCGTGCACTATGCATTAGTTAGAGGCGAAGTGACACAAGATTCCCCTTGTCCAGTAAGAGTGCATCTATTGAACACTCTGAGAGACATATTTCAAACCGTCAGTCCCGAATTTTCTGATTCATGGTCTCTGTCGGAGTCCATGAAATTTATTGACGATGCAAACCACGGGGTAATAGTTTTAATAGGACAGGAATTTAATCAAGCAGACGAACTTAAGAAGGTCTCCCTTTTCCCAGAAGTTACGCCAGCTGCAGCAAAATCATCGGATACGGGAAGCTATCGCGTCGTTGGAACTGGCTCCCAGATATTGAGGGACGTAGGCGTGGGCAAGATGCGACTTCTAAGCTCACCCACTCGCTACAACGCAATTTCTGGCTTTAATCTAGAGGTTATTGAGTTCATTGAGAAAAATTAGTTTAACATTCGGTATTTTGTTAATTTTGGTAAGTCATTCCCCAACCGGAGGTGGTGTTTCTGGCCCAGAAAAAACAGTTGCTGACTTCCATGACTCTCTCACTCAAGTGTTAAAAGAGAAAAGTTACGAATCCAAGCTCTCTCTGCTCCTTCCATCGGTTCCAAAACTATTTGCTGTTGAGACAATTGCCCGAATTTCTGTGGGCAAAAGAGCTTGGGCTCTCCTGGATGAAAACGAGAAGCAAAGCTTCCGAATGCTGACGAAGGATCTAATAGCGTCAACCTATGCTGCAAGATTCAGAGAATATAAGAATCAAAGGTTCAAAATCGTCGAGTCCAGAAGCCTTCCGAAGAATCGGCAAGCAGTAAAGACTCAACTTTTTTCTGGCGAGGCTGCAGTTTCGTTGGAATATCATTTGCAGAATAAAGATTCAGTCTGGCAAATCTATGATATTGTTGCAAATGGAGTAAGCGACCTATCTCTCAAGCGCGCAGCGTATGGAAAAACTCTTTCAAAGAACGGGTTCAGTGGTCTGATAGAAAACATAAGCGAAGAAATCAAGAAAAACGCGCAAAAGAGCCTCTGATAAATGTTCGAAATAATTCTTGCCTCTTGGACCAATTTAGTTATTCGTAATCACAAATTGACTCTTCTGCTATTGGCAGTCCTTACTGGAATGCTCGGTACCTACGCAGTCCTTGAGTTCAAAATAAATTCGGATACGTCCAGATTAATTGTTCAAGACACTAATTGGCGAAAGGTGCATGATGAGTTCATTGATCAATTTCCTCAATATGACAAAACAACGTTTATAGTCGTTTCCGGGTCGGCCCCTCACAAAGTAAAACTGGTTGCTGAAGACTTGGCGAAGAACCTTAAAACCGAAGACGAATTCAAATCTGTTTTTAGTCCAGCCTCGAGCGAATACTACGATAAAAACATTTTCCTCTACATGCAGCCAAGAGATCTTGAGAAAACAATACAAAAATTAGCTAATGCACAACCCTTTCTAAGTGCAATAGCTGCAGACAATACGATTAGATCAGTTCTAATGCTTCTGATAAGTGCTATGGAATCAGAAGAAAATATAGGAGCAGGGCTGTCTCAAGTAAGCGAGGCTCTCCGTCTAGCTAGAGATAAGGCGTTAGGCCCAGATTTTACTCCTATATCATGGCGTGATCAGTTATTTTCTCCAAACGGAGATCAAATTTTTTATCAATTAATCTTTATCCAGGGGCAACAAAATTTCGGTTTAGATCTCCCCAATTCAGTGATTGTAGACAGCATTAACAAGGCTGTAGAGAACAATAACCACCCTTTCAAAGCAGATGTCCAAATCCGTCTCACTGGTCAAGTCGCTCTTGAACATGGGGAAATAGTCAATGCTATGGAAAGCGCAAAATTATCTGGTTCGATTGCGGTGATAATCTTGCTCTTTGTTCTCATCTGGGGAATAAGGTCGCCGCAACTCATAGCGGCAATATATCTTTCAATGTTTATAGGGTTAATCTGGACAGCTGCCTTCGCAATGTCCACGGTCGGACAATACAATACTATCTCGATTATTTTTCTGGTGATGTTTATAGGACTGGGTGTAGATTTCGCGGTCCATTTGTCTCTGAAATATCAGGAAATAGCGAATAGGGAATCTCGAGACACTGCCCTAACAGAAGCATCACGTTCCTTGGGACCAGCACTTTTCCTTTGCGGACTAACCTCGGCAATCGGATTCTTAAGCTTTTTACCAACACCATACAAGGGCCTCGCTGAAATGGGAATCATTTCGGCTGGAGGAATGTTGATCGCTGTATTTGTCACACTGACGTTTATCCCAGCTTTCTTTTCAGTGACAAAAAAACCCAATACGGTTGAAAGTCTGTTCTTTGCAAACTTTTTGACAAAACTTCATCAGCAACGATCTAAGGAAATAGCCTACGTCACGATAGTCGTTATAATCATAGCAGGTCTTGGTGCTGGGAAAGCGGAATTCGATTACAGCACACTGTCTTTGAAGAACCCTAACTCTGAAGCGATGTCAACGCTAAAAGAACTCCAAGACAGTGGCCTGGTAACCGATTATACTCTTTTTTATATTGCAGACAGCGCAGCAGAAGCGGAAAGCAAAAAACAGGAACTTTTAGATTTATCTGTTATCGAACAGGCGCTGGTTCCAGAAGATTATTTACCCAAAAATCAATTAGAAAACCTGGAAATTCTTGAGGAAGCCAGCTTTCTCTTGTCCTCAATTTTCTTATCTGAGCCCAATCAAGAACCATTAAAAGACAGCGAATACCTAGAGCTATTAGAAAATTTAGGCTCCGTCGCAGAAAACAGGTTGACAAAAACCAGTCCCGACTCTGCCGAGCAGATTTTTATTAAAGATTTAGTTGACGTCGCGCAATCCCTCGCGAACGCTAACAATGATGTAAGAATCGAATTCTCAAAGAACATCATTCCGCCCCTAAAGTCGGAAATTAATTGGGTAGAAAAAGCGTTAAATGCAGAATTAGTAACTCTGGAAGACCTGCCACTTACTCAACTACGTAGGCTAATCTCAGAGGAAAACAAAGTAATCGTGTCGGCAACACCATCGATCGATGTTGTCCCAGTTGAGTCACTGAGATACTTTACGGAAAGCGTTCTCTCGATCGCTGATAAATTCACCGGAAGACCCGTTCTGGATCTAGGCATCGGTGATATTGTAGTGAAATCATTTTGGACAGCTATTTTTTTAGCATGTAGCGGAATTTTTCTAATCCTATTATTCACATTGAAAAGTATCACCGACTCTGTTCTTGTTTTTATACCCCTGCTAATAACAGCTTTTTTTACTCTTGCTGTGTCCTGGATCATTGATTTACCTCTAAATATGGCTAACGTGGTGGTGATTCCATTGATATTCGGGTTAGGGGTAGCAAACGGCATCCACATTGTTAAACGATTCCATCAAACGAACAGCGCAGAAGAGTTGATTAATTCAAGCACCCCAAAAGCTGTTTTCCTAAGCAACCTTACTACCCTTGCTTCTTTCGGTGCACTATGTTTTTCCTCTCACCTCGGTATATATTCGATCGGAGTTTTGCTGACAACAGGAATAGTTACCTTAATGATCTTCACTATTATATGTCTTCCAGCTCTTCTTTTTACGTTCTCGAGTAGGAGGAGCCCCATACACATTGAGACCTCATAAAATAAAAGGCAAGAATGCTTTTTTGGCTTTTGAATAGCCTCGCACGTTTTCTTTGTACCACTTGTGGTGAGAAATTGCGCGCGGCAGGAGATTTGCGACGGTCCAAAAAAAGAATAACCATGCCGGTAAGCCCATAATCATTATCGCCCAGCCTAACCATTGAACAGATTCCGAAAAATAATTAGGACAACTTATAAAACGGTAAAGGAATTTATCTGGGATTTGATACTGACTAGAAGTGTTGAGTTTCCTATTTTCTTTCAACAATCGATCAGATTTTTTATTAGCCAAAAAACCTATTACAAATAAGCTTGCGCCCAGAATAAAATTCCAATTGGACAAATATCCGAGCGTGTAAGCCTTTTCATTTAAAATTAAATACAAACCATTAAGGTAAGCATTAACGATGTTAAAAAGAAACGCCATTAAAATTATCGTGAAAGGCACGTTTTTTTCGCTTTTTAGGGTTAATGGATAAATAAAGGCCCTGTGGATATAGTGGAATTGCCAAAGAAACAAAAAAATACAAGTAACGAAATTTTCGTACAGGAAATAAAAAGGGACCAACATAAGCAGACAGGCTGGGCTTTCCATAACCGACCATCCAAGACGGTTGTTGACGATTGGGCCCCATCCAGGGCGGACATAACGCCCGTAAGGTGCGGGAACCCAAAGAAGTGTAATAAACACCAGCGGCGCTAAGCACAGCATTACGTAAAGTAGAGAAACGTAGACAGACTCGACCATTTCGATAGATGTAAAGGCAGTTAACTAGGTTTCTATAGATGTTATCATGTTGCTCTGCGATCTTTATACCATGTATTTTCTTAATTTATTGAAGAGCGGTGAAAAAAATTGGCGATCAAAATACCTTTCAACTTAGACCATAATTTCGAATACGCAAAGTTAGAAAAACTGACCCCCCTTGTCAGGCGTGTGACGGCTAGAAACCCCAGCGGATTTACCTTCCATGGAACAGGCACCTACATTATAGGCCGAGAAGAGGTAGCGGTCATCGATCCCGGACCCTTGCTCGAAGAGCATATTGCAGCTCTGAAAAGTCTTCTTCGGGGTGAAAATATCACGCATATATTAATCACACACACACACATGGACCACTCTCCTGCAGCTGCGCCGTTGAAGAATTTTTGGAGGGCAAAAACTTATGGATTCGGACCCCATGCAGGGGGAGTCGCGACTGGTCAAAACACCGAAGCGGGAGGAGACACCGACTTTATTCCTGACGTCGAGTGTAAAGATGGGACAATTATTAGTGCTAGTGATTGGAATATCGAATGTATTCATACACCGGGACACACCTCTAATCATCTCTGCTTCGCATTACTCGAAGAAAATTCGATGTTTACTGGAGACCACGTGATGGGCTGGTCAACAAGCGTAATCGGACCTCCTGATGGTAACATGACTGACTACATAAATAGCCTGGAAAAACTTTTAATCAGGAAAGAATCTACATATTGGCCTACACACGGCTCAAGCATTGAGAATGTTCATGAATTTGTAACAGCCTTTATTGACCACAGACTAGAGAGAGAGAAACAAATATTAAGATGTTTGAAACAAGGGATTAATATCATCTCAGACATGGTACCGGTCATGTATGCCGAGACTGATCCCTCGCTTCATCCCGCGGCAGCTCGCTCCGCGTTTGCGGCAATCATTCGCCTCGTTGAGACTGGGCGCGTTTCTTGCGATGCTACCGAACCAAAAATAGATGCAAAGTATTCTTTACGCTAGCAAAGTAATCTGATCCCAAAGGTTTCCTGAAGCATTACCGGAGAAGAATCGTCCAATCTCAATCTGCCACTCTTTCTCTGAGCCGTATTCGTCTCTCCAAGCCCACAGTCTTCTTGTTCGATGATTTAACGTGTGCTCTAAAGTGTAACCCATAGCCCCATGAACTTGGTGAGCGATATCTGTGCACACTCCGACGGCCTCTCCCACCCTAGCTTTTGCAATAGCGACATCCAATTCAATCATCAAATCCTTCGAAATCTCAATAGACTGAGCCGCGCGAATGCTTGCCGCAACTTCGCCAGCCATAGTTGCTAGCTGTTGCTGGATTGCTTGGAACTTCGAAATTGGCTTTCCAAACTGGGATCTCTCCATTGAGTAGGAGACAGACATTTCCAGAATAGATTCTAATGCTCCAGACATTTGAGCCACTCGCAATGCTGCTCCCAACAGGCGGGCCCTTCGCGCAACCCCGTCTGCCTGAACAAATTGATCGGAAGTTAATTTAGTTTCCACAGAGAGCATATCACGGGGCTCGCCCGCCATATTATTCTTCTCGTTCAACTCAAAAACTTCAAAGGGGCAGGCGCATAGGTAAGTCTCATCGCCGTGCTCGGCTATCAGCACAACGGTTTCGCTCCATCTACCAAAAGCCGTTTGAGAAGAACTCCCTCGGAGCTGTCCATCAGGGGTAATAGAAAAAAAATTATCGCAAAACGTGGCAATTCCCTTTGGCGCCGACAGCCCAAACTCGCAACAGAGAACACGACCTAAGAAATTTTCTGCAATAGGAATTGGAGCTGAGAATTTCCCAGCACCTTTCATTACAATCAGCGCATCGGAAAGGTCTCCGCCAGACCCCCCATGCTCTTCAGGCAAACCTGTTAAGGTTAACCCCGTCTCGGAAAGAGCTTCCCAGAGGGCAGATGGAAATTCGCCATTCTCTGCAGCATCGACGGTCTGCTTTTGACAAAGGTCTTCAAGTATTCGGTTTAGGGTGTCTTGAATTAAAACTTGGTGTTCGCTCAAATAATTCATCGCAGTCCTAGACCCCGAGCGATTACGCCTTTTAGTATTTCTCGGGTGCCACCACGCAGAGTAAACGAGGGAGCATGGAGAATGCACTGGCTGAGTGTGTCTAAAAATCTAGCACTTGGATTTCTTGTCTGGGACAACCTAACAACCTCTGGGACCAATCTCTCGTAAGCATTTCCGACATCTTTAATAAGTGCGGCTTCCGTGATGGGAGTTTCTCCACTTTCTAGCATTCCAGCGACAGAAATGGACATCCTGCGCAGGGTAATAAGATGCGCGGTAAGTCGTCCGAGGATCGAATACTGATCATCACTCGCACCTTCTGCAAGTTCTTTCGAATATTCTACTAGTACTCGAAAGGCGCTTAAAAATCTCTCCGGGCCACTTCTTTCATATCCGAGTTCGCTTATAACTTGTTCCCATCCATTTCCTGGCTGGCCAACGACTCTATCATCTGGAATGAAAACATCATCAAAAAAAACTTGATTAAAGTCTTCTTCCCCAGAGAGGTTTTTAATCCCACTGACCGTAACGTTTTTGTCTTGCAGGTCAACTATAACCTGGCTCATGCCCGCATGACGATTTTCAGAGGCAAGTTCCGTTCGAACTAGCGCCACCATGAAGTGATTAGTGTGAGCATAGCTTGTCCAAATTTTGCTGCCGTTGAGAAGCCAGCCACCTTCAACTTTTTTAGCCATGCTTTTTATCGAGGCTAAATCTGAGCCGGTATTCGGCTCACTCATCCCTATAGAAAAATAACAGTTTCCGCTGGCTATTTTGGGTAGAAATTCTTTCCTTTGTTCTTCAGTACCGAACTTGAGCAAGAGTGGCCCCGTTTGACGATCCGCGATCCAATGACAACCAACCGGAGCGCCAGCAGCCAGGAGCTCTTCAGTTACAACGTATCTCTCTAAAAACGACTTATCCTGTCCGCCATATTGTTTTGGCCATGTCATGCCTATCCAGCCTCGCTTCCCCAATGCTTTGCTAAACTCTGAAGAATCGCCTGCATTAAAATCAGAGTTTGGAAGCGAGGTGGGGTCCAACGAGTCCGCTAAAAACTTTCTTACATCTGCTCTGAGTGCTTCGGCCTCTGGCGGAAGCGTAAATGGATTAAAGGCAAGTCCCTGAAACATACTTTTTAATCTCCAAAACTGAAAATAGAAAAATTAACTGAAGCATTACAGCTATTCAGCCGTCAAGTTTATTCTTTTTCCCAAGCGACGTCAGGTAACTCGAAGTGCGAATTCTTGGAGACTTTTGAGACATAAATTATTCCGCCATGCGGTTCATTGATCTTTGCTTCAAAAAAAATGTACTCGAAAATTTCGTCACATTTATCTTGCCCGACTATCACCTCTAGAATGTCGCGCTCTTGCTGATCGCCTATACTTCTATTGGCACTATGGAGACTTTTTCCGACACCACGTCCGTGGTGGAGTGTTGCATTGTGAATGGCTTTGTTATCGGCAAGTGCTTTCTGAAGCGGAGCTCCCCGTCCTTTTGGCACTACGCAGGAGATAAAGCGACTGTCTGTTTCAAGACTCAACTCAGTCATTGCGGTTGCCTCTTTGATTTACTCGATCCAATACTTCTTTGGGAACAAACGTTGCCGCTTTTTCTAATTGTGTGACGTAAATAATGCCGCCTCCTGGCACATCAAGCTCACCAGCAAAATACATTTTCTCGAAGATACTGTCCAACTGATCGTCACCACAAAGAATAGTGATGACCTCCTTTTCAACGTCAACTGCTAATCCCAAAAGACCCAACCTCTCCCTCAGGCCAGTTCCGCTACCAAAATGAACTGTTGCCCCTTGGGCACCAACTTCCTGAGCAGCGGCAATCACAGCATCCGCCTTGTCCCTTTGCACAACACAAGTAATCATTGAAACATCCGTCAATATCGTCAATTCTCTGGTGCTCATATTAGGGCCCTCCCCTCAAGCTCTTTTGGTTGAAAACTCTCATTCTCGTGGCGCCTCTTAACTTTCCAACGAACATAAATCCCCGTTCCAAGAACAGCAACTATCGGACCAATAGAGGCCATTGATAGGATTCCAAAGCCCTCGACTGCTCCTATTGCCTTACCAAAACCCAAACCCATCGCCAAGACCAAAGGGACTGTGACCGGTCCAGTGGTAACCCCTGCGCTATCCCAAGCGATATTCACAAACTCTTCGCTGGAAGCGATAGTAAGCGCGATCGCAATTACGTAACCAGGAATTAGCAGGTATGCGATAGGAATCTGAAAAATTATCTTTGCGACCCCAGTGCTTATCCCAAACGCGACGCCGAGTGAGACCGCGTACATAAGCGTGCTCTTTTTGAAAGAACCGTTAGTTAGCGTCTCCACAGTGGCACCCAAAGCGTTCAAAGCCGGTTCCGCTAATGTTGCTCCAAAACCAAGAAGCCAGGCAAAGGCTAGAGCGATAAATAATCCAAGGCTGAACATATAAAGTGGCGAAGAGGCGACGCTATCAATTTGCGTGAAGGCGGCAGGAACAAGTCCGCCGCTTTGTCCTCCTAGTTTAGACAAACCGTAAGAGAGACCTAGGTTAAACACAATCATGCCTAGGACGCACAAAAAAATGCCAAAAAATATCGTGTTTGGACTTGGCACTCTCTCTCTCAACACCACAATCATGACAATCAATAGAAAGATTACTAGAGGTACGATTGCTCTTACGCCCCCAACAACCTCAAGCCCGGGGGTAACTTCATACCAGCCGACATCCCTCATCGAGGACGCTGACGCACTTGCGGCACTGACGATCTGTTCAGGAGTAAATTGCGACGATACGTAAAGGGCTAGCGACATCACGGCGATTATCGGGAACAAAGAAGCCAGGGTGACAATACCAAATCCGGAAAGGGAGTCTCCACCCTTCCCCGCCGCGTTTGCGATCCCGATACCCAGCGCTAGAACTAAAGGAACTGTGACCGGCCCAGTGGTAACTGCGCCACAATCGAAGGCTAACCCCAGCACCGTCGAAAGTTGTGAGTCTGTCGCCATAAAAATTGTTATTAACAAAACTGGCGCCAATGTAATGTATATAAGAGGCTTAAGGCTCCATCCATAAATAAAGCGAACAGTTCCAATTGCTGCCGCCAACCCCACACCTGCGCCAACAGACAAGACGAGCGTCAGGGACCATTCGTTTAACAATGCATAGAGGTAAGGAGCCTTTGCAACATCGACAAGGGAGCCCGCCTCTTGAAGAGCGCCAATCGCCGGTTCGGCAAAGGTTACCCCTATTCCTAATAAAAAAGCGATCAGTAGCACTACGACCAGGCTAGCCTTTGCTGGCAGGGACGTCCCCAGCGCCTCGCCAAAGGGCATAAGACCAACTTTCAAACCTTCCATGAATATCATAAGGCCAATTATTACAGCTACTAGACCTCCTGATATTATAAGAGCATCCGATACGGGTTCTCTAAGAATCAGAAGTTGAAAAAGACCTAAATATATGGCGAGCGGAAGAACTGCTTTTGCCTGCTCGAGGATCCGAACTGATATATATGGCCTGACCAGCCTGTATATTTCTTGCCAGCTTAGTTTAATTCGGGATGGTTTTTCGGAAGTTGATGAGCCGCGACCAGAAAGTTCATTGAAGCTAATTTGGTCTGAGCTGACATTACTCTCCTTGATATAACGACTAAATGGAATCTTATTGGAAGAAGCCAAATCTGTTCTCCTATAGCGTTTTGTCTATTCTATTCCTTATGCGAGAACATTTAAACTCACATCAAAAAAACTAAAAACCTGTGTATCTTAATTCTGATAATAGATAGGCTCTCCCTACAAGAATCATCGAACGAGAACATCTAGTTGAACTTAAAAGTAGGTTATCAAAAACTGATTGATGTGGCTGAAAATGAGATAAAGAGTATAAGTATCTCAGAGGCCGCTATACTGATTGAGGACAAGACTGTTGTCTTTGTGGATGTCCGTGATATCAACGAAGTGAAAAAGCATGGGGAAATCCCGGGCTCGATGCACGCGCCGCGTGGCATGCTCGAGTTTTTGATTGATCCTGAAAGCCCTTACCACCGAAGTTTTTTTTCTGAGAAAAAAACATTTATCTTCTACTGTACAATCGGATGGCGCTCTGTGCTCGCGGCTAAAACAGTTCATGACATGGGAATCGAAAAGGTTGCAAATTTAGCGGGAGGCTTTTCCGCGTGGAAAGCTGCTGGCGAGCAATGTGCTTACGTTAATAAACCGACGTAAACCAAGGGCGGTTTATCTATCTAAAAAGAAAAGAGAGATTTCTGGCAGGTAGGTAATCAAAGCTAAAACAATAAGCAAAACACCCATAAAAGGTAAGGTGGCGAGATATATTTCGCTTATAGGTTTCTTAAAGCGGTAGCTTGCGATGAAAAGATTCATTCCGATCGGAGGCGTAAAATATCCAATTTGCATATTAGCGAGGAAAATTATCCCAAGATGAACAGGATCAACCCCATAGCTTATTGCAAGAGGCAGAATCAAAGGCACCATGATTACTAAAGCACTGAAAATATCGAGAATCGCGCCCAAAAGAAGGAACACACCATTAAGCAGAAGCAAAAAAGCTACCTTGCTCTTTACAAATTCGTTAATCCAACTAAACAATGCTTGGGGCACCTCAGCATCTATCAGATAATTCGTAAACGCCAAGGAAACACCGAGTATCAATAGGATACCCCCTACCATCATCATGCTTTCTTTTACAATCCTCGGAACCGAGGAAAGATTTACCTCTTTTTTGACAAACACGTACACAAGAACAACGTAGGCAGAGGTTACAGCGGCCGCTTCCGAGACAGCAAAAAAACCAGAATAGATCCCTCCCAAAACAATGAACGGAAGGGGCATGTCCCATTTCAATTCCTGAAATTGTATTAACACTTCCTCCCCATCAAATTGTTCCCTGACGAGGGATAAGTCTTTTGTGACCCATACACTGTAAACACTCAAGCTGAGAATCATTAGTAGAGCCGGAATCGCGCCAGCTAAAAATAAATCTCTCAAAGAAAATGGAACTGGCAAATCCATTTGTTGAGCAATAACCCCATATAAGATCAGAGGCAAAGAGGGAGCTAGGAGCAGGCCTAGACTGCCCGAAGTGGTCACAAGCCCCAAAGAATACCTCTCATTATATCCGCCCGCCAAAAGAGCAGGAAAAAGTAAAGCTCCGACCGCGACTATGGTTACTCCAGAAGCACCCGTAAAAGCAGTGAAAAAAGCACACACAAAAAAAGAGACAACCGCCAGACCGGCCGGCATCCAACCCATTACTCTTGATGTGAATCTGACCAGTCGCAACGAAAGGCCGCTCTCAGCCAAAACATATCCGGAGAAAGTAAAAAGAGGCAGCGCCAAAAGCATTGGTGTATCGATCAAGCGGTACAATTCTATGGCAATCACAGTAAGTGGTACATCTGCCAAGAAAAAACCAAACATCGCAGCAGCGAGAATGACAATGAACAACGGTAACCCAGCGAGCGCTGAAGCGGCAATAAGGAAAGTTCCAAGCCAACCGATCATTTTTTACGTGTTCCAGCCGTGCGATAAAAATCGAAGGCCCATAACGCAAAAAGCAATCGGCATGATCATTTGACACAACCACACTGGGACCGCGCCGAACGCAACGGTCGAGTCTAGGAACTCGTAGTAAACCAAATCAGCTGACCAATAAGCCGCCAGTCCACAGATAATTGCCGAAAATATGCTAGTCATTTTTCGACAAAGTAGAAGAGCCAAAGGAGGCAAAAATCTTTCTAACAAATCTATTTTTATATGCTGATTCTCTCGAGTAGCAACCATGGCCCCCAACAGAGCGATCCACAGTACAAGAATCTTTAAAACAGACTCTGCCCACATAAAACCGAAGCCAAAGACATTTCTAAGAAATATCTGCAAAAGCGCGAGAGATACAACAACTAAGAGCGAAAAGACTAAAGAAAAGTCCTCCATTTTTTCTATGAAAACTAGTGTTTTGTTGACCAATTTAGGTTCACCAAATTCGTATTTTTTTTAACTTTGATTCAGAATGGTTAGTTGCTTTCAATTGAACGGAAATTTTTAAGGTGCTCGAGATAAGTGTTGACTACTGCCCCGCTGATTTCACCGGATCTCATTAATTTCTGAACAGATAGATCAGCAGCTGCTTGCCATTCCGCCTTGTTAGTTGGCTCTATGAAGGTAATTCCTATTTTCTTTAAAGCTTGGAGGGCTCTCTCATTATCAGATCTAGTTTCACGACCTACTAATTCAAAAACCTCATCCAAGATCTTCACCACAGTGTCTTGATCTGTCGAAGATGCTTTTGAGTAAACCTTCATGTCCATTGCCAACATTG
>JAYYDI010000051.1:0-3235 GCA_036161055.1 Pseudomonadota bacterium | reverse complement strand
ATCGTTCTGGTAACCAGAGGCGAAGAATTATTGCTTGCCAAAAATGCAAACGCGCAAGGGAATTTTTATAGCACCCTCGCTGGATTCGTTGAGCCGGGTGAGTCCATCGAGGAGACAGTTCACAGAGAAGTTTTTGAAGAGGTAGGTATAAAAATCAAGAATTTAAGGTACTTTTCAAGCCAATCCTGGCCTTTCCCTAACTCCCTGATGTTAGGATTTCACGCCGAATACTCGGATGGAGAAATAAGAATTCAAGAAGAGGAGATAGCTGATGCGAGGTGGTTCCACTATAAAGAAATGCCAAACAAACCGGCAATGATGTCAATATCGGGCTGGTTAATCGATGAATACTTAAAAAAGCTTGAAAGTTAATGGAGAAATTTTTTTTTGGTTTAGTAATCCTCACTTTTGTAATACCTTCCCAAGGAAACGATTCTCTTAACATTGCTGTAGCGTCAAACTTCAACTCTACTTTGGAGAAAATCTCTTTCCAATACGAAAAAAAAAAGAGATTTAAGATCAATATAATCTCAGGTTCCAGTGGCGTGCTTTTCGCTCAGATCATCAATGGAGCGCCCTATGACGTTTTTTTCTCAGCTGATAGAGACCGTCCCGAAAAGCTAGACTCCAAGGGATTAACGCGAGCACGGGAGACATATGCATATGGTCGGGTAGTCTTTTGGGAAAGAGACGAACACGCGCAGGAGAAATATCTATCTCAGAGCAACAGAAAACTTGCACTCGCTCGACCTGAATTTGCTCCGTACGGGAAAGCTGCAATAGAGATCCTAGAGAAATATAATCATAGTCTAACTAATTTAATTTACGGGCTGAATGTAAATCAGGTTTTCGCTTATATCGAAACTGGAAGTGTTAACGCGGGTTTTATATCTCTCAGCCAAGCATTGAGCAAAAATCTGTCTACTAATAATTTTTTGATAATCTCTGAATCATTGCACTCAGAAATTGAGCAGCAGCTTGTTATTTCTTCTAATGCGAAAGACGGAGCAGAAGAATTCGTCGATTGGGTTTTAAGCCCAGCAGCTCAGGAGATCGTTATAAACGCAGGTTACAGGGGAATAAGACCCAATGAGTGAAAATGATTTAGCTTCTTTATTTCTAACTCTTAAACTGGCTTCGGTTACTTCTATCTGTCTAGCTATAATTGGGACTCCCCTTGCATGGTGGTTATCTCAGACTAATTCTTTCTGGAAGAATATTGTTCAACCACTTGTCGCACTTCCAATTGTTCTTCCTCCAACGGTGATAGGTTTTTATTTACTCATTGCTTTCTCTCCCCAGAATTTTTTCGGGGCCGCATGGCTAAATTCGACCGGAGTCCCTCTTGCCTTCTCGTTTTCGGGACTTGTCATCGGATCTATAATTTACTCCCTGCCCTTTTATGTCCAACCAGTGCAAGTCTCGTTTCAGGGAATTCAGCGCGAGATAATCGAGACTGCAACGAACCTCGGCGCGGGGAAGATAGATAGATTTTTAAGTCTTATATTGCCTTTATCGAAAAAGGGATTTTTAATCGGATTTTGTTTGTCTTTTGCACACACAATTGGAGAGTTCGGAATAGTCTTAATGATTGGAGGTAACATACCCGAAGAAACTAGGGTGATCTCGATAGCAATTTTTGATCAAGTAGAAACGTTGAATTACGAAAGAGCACATTTTTTATCAGGATTCTTGCTCGTATTTTCATTCCTCATCTTGGCTCTTCTTTACCGGACAGACCGAGCTTGGAATGAAACAAGTTCGATTAAGTAATGACCATTCGAATCATTGCGAAGTTTAAACGATCGCGAGAATTCGCGATCGATGTTGATCTCGATTTCAAAGGGGACGAAATTACGGCTCTCTTTGGGAAATCTGGATCCGGTAAGTCAAGCATACTTAGATTTGTGGCGGGTTTTGAAAATTTTCCAAATAACTTTCTTAAGATCAACAAAGAAATTCTCCAAGATAAAACTTCCTTCGTTGAGCCTGAGCACAGAAAGATCGGCTACGTCTTTCAAAGTCTAAATCTCTTTACCCATCTATCAGCCGAAGAGAATCTAAAATTTGCGTCGAAACATTCGAAGGCAAACCCTTTTGTAAAAGAGAGTGAAGTGATCGAAACCTTAGGTCTAAAACGCCTCCTAGGAAAATACCCCGGTTCTTTATCCGGGGGCGAGCAGCAAAGATTGGCTATTGCCCGTTCGTTATTGTCAAATCCGACGTTAATTCTTTTAGACGAGCCCTTATCTTGGTTAGATTCGGACAGCAAGTGCCGTATTTTAAATTACCTTAAGGAAATTAACCAAAGGTTCCGAATCCCTATGATATTCGTAAGTCACTCAGCAGATGAGGTGCTTCTAATTTCCGACCGCGTCTATGAGATTGAAGACGGAAAAAATAAACCTCCGTTAGCACCCCATCAATTTAGGCTACAATATTTAAAGGAAACAGAGAATGCCGAGACAATAACTATTGATTGCCAAGTAAGCGAACATGATGCGATCAATGGGCTTACAAGATTGACCTTTGAAGAGGAAAATCTATACGTTGAACAAAAGGGCCTGTTCGAAAATCAAAAAATTAAAGTTGAGATCAAAATAAAAGACATAGTCATTAGTAAACTTCTCGCAGAAAAATCAAGCGTGCTGAATCAATTCCCCGCCACTGTTCACTCGATAAATGATCCCGAAAGTGGTCCTTTTGCGATTGTTGTATTAAAAAAGAAAGCCCAGTCTCTCGTAGCGCGGGTTCCAAGAAAATATTTGCATGTCTTGTCACTGAAAGAAAAGGAAACGGTTTTTGTCCAGATAAATACCCTGACGGTATGCAGTGAAAGATGAGGCCAGAAAACCACCCTTTCTCTGCAATCACCCCAGACTTCATACTCAATACAATAGAATCAAGAGGATTCAGAGTAGATGCGAGAATTTTAGAGCTTAATAGTTATGAGAATCGAGTTTTTCAGATCGGCATAGAAAATGGCGAGCCGATCATAGCGAAATTCTATCGGCCCGATCGATGGAGCCAAAATCAAGTTCAAGAGGAACATGATTTTCTTTTAGAACTCGCTTCGAACGAGATCGCTGTGGTCGCACCAATCCGAATTGAAGGCACGACTCAATTTAAGGCTGGCAAATTCATCGTAGCTTTATTCAAGAGGCGCGGGGGCCGGACTCCACTCATTGAAAGTGAATCTTCCCGAGAAATTCTTGGTCGAACGCTTTCGCAAATC
>JAYYDI010000050.1:0-6115 GCA_036161055.1 Pseudomonadota bacterium | reverse complement strand
TCGTCTCCGGCTCGCCACGCATTATTTTTACAGCATCGCTTATTGACATTCCCTTAACGGAGGTGCCGTTAAGGTTGGTAATCAAGTCACCGCTCTCTATTCCTGCTTGAGTGGCTGGTGTATCGTCTATTGGGGAGATAACTTTAATGAAATTCTGTTCTTTGATTATTTCAATACCAACACCCCCATAATTTCCTGTAGTTGATTCTTCAAAATCTTTTATAGCTTCTTTGTCAAGATATGCGCTGTGAGGATCAAGCTCTGCAAGCATTCCTTTTACAGCGAAAACAAGAAGGTCTTGGTCAGTAATTTCATCTACGTAAGATGACCGAATTCGTTTGAACGACTCAGCAAAAACTCTTAGATCTTCGAGCGGGAGCACTGCCTCAGGCTTTTCTTTTTTAACAACCGTCTGATTTATTTTGTTTTTCTCTTCCGAAAATTGGGATTCCTCGTCGGCATGGCCAGTCATACAAAAAACACAAATCAGTGATAATAAGAGTTTTTTTCTCATACTTAGCTCTCTAATTTCGACTTAGGACGCTGGTTGTTTTTCCCTGCAAACCAATCTGTGGGATTGCTTGCTTCACCTTGCACTCTTATCTCGAAATAGACTCCCGTTTCTTGCTGCCCTCCAGAATTTCCAGTGGTAGCGATAAGTTCATCCAAATTGACAGTATCTCCTATGTCTTTTTTAAGAGTCTCATTGTGAGCGTAAAGACTCATAAATCCGTCGGTGTGCTTGATGATGATTAAAAGCCCTAACCCTCTGAACCAGTCGGAAAAAATGACAGTACCTGGGTAAATAGATTTTACGGGCGCTCCTCTCTTCGCTTGAATGAAAAGCCCTTGCCACTTAAGTTTACCAACCCCTCTCGTGTCTCCGTACTTATGCAGAATTTTTCCTTCTACAGGCAACTCAAGTTTTCCCTTCATTTTTGAGAATGCGTCTGCGCTCAGGCTTTTCTCAATTCTACGATCCCGATTTTGCAAATCCGACAAGAAAGCAATTAGTGTCTCTTTGTCCTCCTCAATCTCTTCAATTTTCCGCTGTGTCTTTTCGATTTCTAACTGGAGTTGCCGCACAATTTTCTTTTTTTCTTCTCTTTTTTCCTGCAAGGAAGCTTGCTCTTGAACTAATTGCTTCGTATCTGTTTCGATTACGCTAAGGTATTCTTGCTGTTCTTTCTCAACCTTTTCTATCTGGCTGATGCTCATTCTTAATTCTTTCAGTTGCTCCAATCTAGCATTATTTAGAGATTGAAAGTAACTGTTCATTCGAGAAAGTTCCGAGGGCTTTTCTTGGCTAAGTAAGAATTTTAGGTAATCAAAAGCGCCTCTCTTATATTCAATTCGTACTAGCTTTTTGACTATTTCCATTTGAAGGTCCCTCTCTTCACCTAACATCTCTCTCTCTCTTTCTAGTCGGGTTATTTTACTCTTGCTATTTTTTATCGATTTTTTTTGCTCTTCGATGTTGTTAATGAGGGTCTTAAGTTCTTTTTCTGAAGATCGAAGGAGTATCTCAGCTTCAGTGCTTCTTTTTTCAGTGCTTGAAAGGAAGTGCCTAAAGTTCTGTAGTTGCTTGTTAAGTGTATCTAGTTTTGTTTCGTATTTTTCGCTCCCCGGTTCTGCATGTGCGTTCGAGAAAAAAATATTGATAACAAAAAGATAGGCTGTAAAGCCCATCATGCCTATCCTTCTTTTTACAGCTTGTTTTATCAACATTTATCGATTTTCTATTTACAAGACATAAGTCTAGGAGTTCCCTGCGAGGGGCTCATTTAAACGCAATCGCACTCTCACGCGCATCTTATCTGATTTGTGTATACTTGTAGATCTCTTCGTCATATGTGTTAATTAAATTGTTAAATCAAATATTAGAATTTGTTGGAAATCACTTATTTTTCACTGGAAGCTTTTTATTTTTTGCCATCGCATTTTTTATTAATGAAAGTCGGCTCGGAGGGGCTAAGGTTTCGCCTTCAGAGTTAGTTGGATTAGTTAATAGAAACGATGCGTCGGTGCTTGATTTAAGAGATCTAAAAGATTACAACCTAGGCCATATCGCTGGATCAAAAAGCTTTCCTGCGTCCTCCTTTGACGCCCGGGTAGGAGAGCTTGAAGGGCTGAAGAAAAAAACACTGGTTCTAGTTTGTAAGATGGGCCAGCACTCTGGTCCATTAGGAAAAAAATTAAAGGCTTTAGGTTTCGAAGATATCAGGAGATTAGCCGGGGGAATGGCTGAGTGGACGGCTAGTAATCTTCCGCTTGTGAAAAAGTGAACATTATGTTCAGTAATCTTTGCAACAAGTATTTATAGTTAAACTCAGAAGTAGAAAGGACAGGGAGAAAGTATTTGGAAACAAAACAGGTTGCGTTTAAGTTAGAGAGGACTTATCTCAAGGATGTGTCTTTTGAATCCCCCTTCGCTAGCCATGCTGCTCCTTTGGGCAATTCATCAAGATTTGACGCCGACTTTCAATCCAACGTAACAAGTATTGGAGACAATCGCTACGAAGTTTGTTTGACACTTTCCGGAAAAGGAATTAACTCTGAGACTGAACACGTGGTATACATTATAGAGATGGCTCAAGCAGGAGTTTTTTTAAAAGAGGGCGAAATAGAGGAGGAGCTGCTGAAAAAAATCAGTCTAACTGACGGTCTCACGATTCTTTTCCCGTACCTCAGAGAGGCCGTTGATTCGATTCTAGTAAAAAGTGGATTTCCGCCTCTGGTGATAGGTAATATTGATTTCAAATCAAGCTATCTCCAAGCGTTAGAAGCCCGAAAATAAACGCGGAACTATAGAATTCGGTTTTACTTGAACTTAAGTTGTCTCCAAGCCTCGTAGACGATAATGGATGCGGCATTAGATAGATTCAAACTCCGAGAACGTTCTTTCATAGGTATTTTAATTTTTTTGTCGGGTGAAATAGTCTCAAGAACATTGTCTGGCAAGCCCCTGGTTTCAGGTCCAAATAACAGAATATCCTCGCATTTATAGAGTACATCTGAATAATTCTTATGGCCTTTTGTCGTTACTCCAAATACTCTTTCTTTGGTGGCCCCACTTAAGAAATTCTCCAGGTTATTCCAGATTCGGATTTTAGCAAATTCACGATAGTCCAGGCCTGCTCTTCGAAGCTTTTTATTATCTAGATCGAAACCTAGCGGCTTAATCAGATGGAGTGAGCAACCTGTGTTAGCGCATAATCGTATTATATTCCCAGTGTTTGGCGGTATTTCTGGCTCAAATAACGCTACGTTAAACATGCTGTTCTTTAAAGCAGATGCTCTTCAATAAGCCCGAGTTCGGCGATTTTTCTCGTAAGAGTGTTTCTTCCCCAACCTAACAAAAGAGAGGCTTCGCGTTTTCTGCCGCCAGTCTGTTTCAGGGCCGCAAGAATCATTATTTTCTCGAACTTTGGGACCGCTTCTCCTAAAATTCCCGACTCCTCTGACCTTTTATTGGCCAGTTTTTTTGAAGCCCAAGATCGCAAGGCTTTCTCCCAATCAGAGCCAAAGGTGTTATTTTTTTCCTTTGCTTCCAGTAGCTCCGGAGGCAGGTCCTCGATCTTAACGTCTTTAGAGGGTGCCATTACCGAAATCCATCGGCAAGTGTTTTCTAGCTGACGGACATTCCCGGGCCAAGGCAGATCAGATAGGAATTCTAATGTATCGGAATTTAGTTTCTTGGTTTCTTCTCCCATTTCCTCGGATGCTTTTGTTAAAAAATGTTCTGCAAGGAATGGGATGTCTTCCTTACGTTCTGCCAGCTTTGGAATGTGTATTCTGATAACGTTTAGTCTATGAAATAGGTCCTCCCGAAACTTTTTCTCTTTTACTAGAGCTTCGAGGTCTTGATGGGTTGCTGCGATAATTCTCACGTTCGCTTTAATTGGTTCAAGTCCTCCCACTCGGTAGAACTCCCCGTCTGAAAGGACTCGCAGCAGACGTGTTTGTGTTTCTTGCGGCATGTCTCCAATCTCGTCTAGAAATAGAGTTCCTCCCTCAGCCTGTTCGAATCGGCCTTGTCTAAGCTGACTAGCGCCAGTGAAAGCCCCTCTCTCATGGCCAAACAGCTCGGATTCGATGAGATCCTTAGGGATAGCTGCCATGTTAAGAGGTATGAAAGTACCCGTATTTCTCGAGCTATGCTTGTGAAGAGCATGCGCAACTCTCTCTTTACCTGTCCCTGACTCCCCATTTATTAGTACGCTGACATTCGATTTCGATAGTCTTCCGATTGCTCGAAAAACCTCCTGCATCGCAGGAGCTTTTCCTATAATTTCTAGTGACTCAGCGCTTTGAGAGTGATTTCCGTGCTCTGTCACTTGACTGCTTTGTTCTAACGCTCTATCTACTACGGCGATCGCTTCGTCTACCTCAAATGGTTTGGGGAGATATTCGAATGCCCCTTTTTGAATAGAGGTAACAGCGCTATCAAGGTCTGAATGTGCAGTCATTACTATTACTGGGATATTAGGTCGTGTTGCCTTGACTTTCTCAAGAAGCTCTAAACCCGTGGTGCCAGGCATCCTGATATCGGTGATGACAACATCTGGGTTGGAATGAGTTAGCTGATTCAAGGCTTGATCTGCCGAATCGAAAGAACTAACCACCCATCCGTTTTGGGTTAGGGCTTTTTCTAGAACCCAACGAATATTTCTCTCGTCATCTATAACCCATGCCTTATTTTCCGCGCTCATGTCTTATGCTCCAATGGTAAAAAGACCTTAAATACTGTATTGCCTGGAATGGACTCAAACTCTATGATTCCGCCGTGCTGACTAATGATCGATTGGGCAAAGGTTAGTCCAAGTCCAGTCCCTCCAACCCTTTTGGATATCATCGGATAAAATAAATGCTCTCTAATTTCATTCGGGATTCCTGGTCCATTGTCTGAGATGTCAACCCTTATCACGAACCGGTGTCTTTCCCCGTTAATTGTAAACTGCCTTTCAACACGAGTTTTAAATTTAATCTCGCCCGAAGATTCATTGTCTAAAGCTTGCAATGCATTCTTCGCGATATTTAACATCGCTTGGACCAAAAGCTCGTGGTCTATTTCTATTTCGGGTAAGCTCGGATCGTAGTCTCTTTTTATTGAACAGTCCGCTGATTCCATCTCCAAGAGTTTCGCGACTCTCTCTATGATCTCGTGAATAGATCTTCTGCTTTTTACGGGCAAAGTGTTTGGACCGAGCATCCTATCTACTAGCGCAGTAAGCCTGTCGGTCTCTTCGATGATAATGTTTGTGTACTCTTTTAGCGTTGGCCCCGGCAACTCTTTGGCCAAAAGTTGGGCGGAGCCTTTTATGCCGCCGAGAGGATTCTTGATTTCATGGGCCAGCCCCTTCACCATTTGTTTAGTAACACCGTGATGTTCTTTGATCGCAGCATCTCGATCTATTCTAAGATACCTATCTATTGCGATAAACTCTATGAGGATTTCCGATTGATCGAGAAGAGGTGTTATCGTGGCGTCAACTGTTATTGCAGTTGCGTTATTCGTTTCAAGGCAGATCTGTCTTGCAGTAAGTGGTCGCTCAAGAGTGCGGGCCTCGTCTATCCGCTTGAGGAACCCGTCTTCAGACCTAATTATTTTCGCTATTGATTCTCCTCGCATTTTTGCGGCCGACTCCATTAAAAGGGTTTCCGCTGCCTGGTTAGAGAAAATAATCTCGAGATCTCGGTCTAGCAAAATAATTGCTGTGCTTAGGTTCTCTATTACGCTCTCATCCATTGGCTTATCGACTAGATTTTTTTTCGCTGCAAGCATAACGCTCAACTCTTCATTTTACCCATTCAAGAATGCAATATACGCACCAGTTCTGTATTTCCGTAAGCTTGCCTTAATATATGGGCAAAATAGGCCTGGAACGCGAGATTTTCAAAAGTTTCTCCCAGTATTATGCACTATTATAGTGCATAATAGCGGGTAAACAAAAGTTTCGCTCTGCTTAAGAAATTTCCAGATAAATTATTAGTTCGGAGAACTTTTTTTTTAATCTCGCGCTTTATCTTGGTGCATTTTTTAATTCAAGGAACTCGGAGTTGCCCGAGGAGAGTACTCTCCTCGAGCAATCGTCTTAGCTAGAAGGAATAGCCC
>JAYYDI010000049.1:0-7016 GCA_036161055.1 Pseudomonadota bacterium | reverse complement strand
GACCAAATACTGACAAGATCGTTTTCTACAGTCTTTAGGTCCGCGCCGCCGGCAATTGCCAGCAGATGAGGTTTAGCTGAATTAACTGAGAGATACAGATCCGACAATTTTTCTAAAACCGCTTTAAGTTCATTGTCTCTTGCTACCTTTTTTAGCATTTGTTTCAGATTAAGTAATCCTGACATGCCAGATCCTAGCTCACTAATTCGTGCTGACGGCCGGAGGCTACTAGACGCCGCCATCATCGCAAGCTGATGGCCATTGGAGGTAATACTATTCAACTTTCCGACATAAATCTGATTCAGCAATTCTTTGAACCTCTCTTTCTCATCAAACCTGATCTCATTCACGGTCTCTTTCACTACCCTCATCATATCCTTGGCGTATCTTTGCAAAGTCTTCGAAGAGACCGTGAGATATCCCACGGGAACATTGCAGTCAGCGGGTGTTCCTCTAAACGATGCAAACGCTGAAATCCCTCCACAAACGCGATGCTGAAGGCGCTGCGTCTCAACATAAGACCTTCCAGCTGAACCTAATTCGGGCATCATATTACTGAGTATTGGCAACAACCTTAATTTTTCCGTTCCAAGAAGAGGGACAGGATTAATCACTTGGTGATAACAAATCGAATTTGTGCTCGCAGAGGCTGAAGCCAGAAAATACTCCCCACACTCTCGCCCTGAAAAACTAGGAAAATTTCTTCGTTCGGGAATATCTTTACGCGTTACCTTTGGCAAAACGTCTAGATCTTCGACCAACGATTGCCTAATTTTTAATCGATCCGCCAAATCTACGATTTCTTTTTTTTGCTCGGCTGAAAGCTCCTCCTTCAATTTTGCTAAGCGATTTTTCTCATCTTGAACGAGGCGTGCGCCTAAATCTCTATTAGGTTGCATTACAACCCTGACTCGATGAGGATTATCCAGCAACAACTCTCGAATTAATTTTTTTATGAAATCCGGATCTTTGATTTCCTCTCTCAGATCTAGAAGCGCGTTTTCTATGTCGATAAGCGCAATAGGGTCTCCCCGATGGATTGCTGCAGGCATGCAAGAGAAAATTATTTGGAGGCCGTATGGCCAGCCGTCACCCCCAATCTCCCGTTGCGATAATTCCAGCTGATATAGCGCTGACTCTAGGCTCTCGGAATCAATCCCCTCAGAGCAGATAGTTTCTAAAACATCGAGAATGAGTTCCTCAACTTTATCAGCTGATTCGGGATTGCTACCCTCAACTCCACACACAAAGTTCATTTCCATGTGGCCTTCCTCGAGACCACAGAGCGGCGAGGCTGAGGTCGATAAATCGCTCCGTTCAAGCGCTAACCTTAGCGGAGAGGCGCCGGTGTCGAGCAACACACCAGACAAAAGGTGGCACTTTAACAAAGATTTTACCTCAGTATTTTTACCTAGAAGCCAACCCAAGACTATGTGCGTTTTATCGACAGTGTTATCGTCATCTATAGGATATTCAAAGATCTTCTTTTGAGGTTCTCGATATCTGGTTTCCTCCCGGACCTTAATTTCAGCTTCCGCGACAGTGCTTATCTTGCTCAGTGCAAACTTATAAAATCTCTCTTGCTGCTTCTCTGCTGAAATGTTGCCAAAAGTCATAAAAACTGCGTTTGAGGGATGATAATGCGACGTGTGAAATTGTTTCAATTGTTCGTAAGTAAGTTGAGGAATGACAGTCGGGTCACCGCCACTGTTGTGGTGATATGTAGATTCAGGATACAGAACCTCTTGAACACCCTGATAGAGGATAGAAATTGGCGAGCTAGTAGCACCTTTCATCTCGTTATAAACGACTCCTTTTTGTATTAAAGGCGAACCGGGGTCATTCGGCTTTTCAAATTCAAGTCGGTGGCCTTCCTGCGCAAAATCAAGAGGATCAAGCTTACAAAAGAAAACTGCGTCAAGATAAACCTCCAGAAGATTGAAATAGTCTTTCTCGTTCTGACTTGCAAAAGGGTAAGCGGTAAAATCGCTCGAGGTGAAAGCATTCATAAAAGTGTTAAGAGATCTTCGAAGCATACAAAAGAATGGATCTCGGACCGGATATTTTTCACTCCCACACAACGCAGTGTGCTCGAGTATATGAGCAACACCCGTTGAATCGCTTGGGACAGTTCTGAAAGCAATCATAAAAACATTCTCAGAGTAATCGTTAGAGAAATGGAAATGTTTCGCACCGCTACTGTGTTTGTATTCTTCCAGTTCCGTGTTTAAAGACGAAACCTTTTGCGATCGAAGTTTTTCAAAGCCAAAACTCATAAACCGATTCCCTTATTTTTCGCAGAGAGCAATCGCTCCCCATAATCTGAAGTGTCCAAACGGACTTCTTTTCTTAGAAGAAAAATAGACACTAAATTTGGTATTGCCATTAGCGCTACAGTGATAGCAGATATCAACCAAACAAGCGACGTGTCAGCAACAGCAGCCCAAAAAAACCCTAGGACGTAAGCAAGTCTGTATGGGGTAACGTACTTAACCCCAAATAAATACGTTATCGCTCTATCTCCATAGTAAGACCAGGCGACTGCGGTCGTGAAGGCGAATAGGACTAGCGTGATCGACACTATGTGCCTCCCGTACTCGCCCATAAAGCCCGACGCAAAGGCCTCTCCGGTGAGTGCCACTGAGTGGAGGAGCGACTCTCCGGAGAGAGAGATGCTCGGATCCACTTCTCCGTCTCGAACAAGCAGCCTCCCAGAATAGGGCATATCGCCTTGGTGGAATTTTACATTTTCCGCAATAGACCGGTTGTGAATGACAGTGAAGCCTTTCTGCATGGCGTGTCCATCCCTGACTATCAGTTCTCTGTTGAATGGTTCAATGTCTTTTTTTCCGAAATTTAGGAACTGATAAAGTTTTTCTCGGTCCTCCTGACGATCCTCGCTGAAGACGCCGCTAATGATTTGAGTGTCGGTTCTCTGGAAGTCATTCTCAAATTTCTCGGTCCACACCCCGGAAGACAAGATAACCAGACCGGTAAGTGTGCAAATTATTATCGTGTCTAAAAACGGTTCAAGTATCGAAACTGCGCCCTCAGAAACAGGCTCTTTGGTTCTTGCGGCGGCGTGCGCAATCGGAGCGCTCCCCTGCCCGGCTTCATTAGAAAACAAGCCTCGACCTACCCCTTTATTAAAAGCGAACGCAAAGCTCGCGCCCAAGAAACCACCTGCCGCTGCGGACCCTGTGAAAGCGTCACTGAATATCGATAGAAAGGACGCTCCGATCTGATCGTAATTTGCTACGATTACAATCAATGCTCCCAACACATAAATAGCTGCCATCAACGGAACTATTTTTTCTGCTACGCCAACGATACGTTTAATTCCGCCTAATATAACCGCACCCAAAAAACAGGCCAGCAGAAACCCACTAGCCCAATTCGGGATGCCGAAAGAAGCCGATAGCCCATTCGCAATATTATTACTCTGCGGCATATTTCCAGAGCCAAACGAACTGACAACCGTTGCCAAAGCAAAAAAAATGGCTAACCATTTCATGTTGAGACGTCTTTCCATAACGTACATCGGTCCGCCAGAGATAAAACCGGCTTTATCGGTAACCCTGTACTTATGAGAAAGGGTTACCTCGACAAACTTCGTTGTCATTCCAAAAAATGCGGTCATCCACATCCAAAATAGAGCAGCCGGGCCACCTAGATATATAGCTAACGCCACGCCGCCGATATTGCCCGTGCCCACCGTACCTGATATGGCCGTCGAAAGAGCTTGAAAATGAGATGCGTCTCCCTTGGCCCCCTCCTGATCAAATTTACCTCGAAGAATAGCCACTCCGTGGCTGAAAAATCGGAGTTGAGGAAATCCTAGGTATATCGTAAAAAAAACCCCCGTTCCTAAGAGTAGAAAGGGGAACCATGCAGCAGAACCCAAGAAAGAGTCCAGCGTTTCAAGAAAACTCGTTAGCAACGAGATAAAATCAGTGCCCAATCAAGCCACCCTGTCAGCCCAGCGTCGGAGCCGAGACCTTAGCAGATTTTTCTCCCGGTTGCAGGCTCGGGACCGCTAATCGGATCGGAAGACCGCAACCGTCATTTGTGATTCCGGCTTGGAAAAGCCTGAAATTAGCCGCCACCAAGCCCAATATAATTGCATCAACGGCATCATCTCGAGCGATCACGCCGCGAGGGAAGTCAGCCAGTGCTTGGTTAAAACGGTGGCGGGCGCTTTCATCTAATTTTTCGAGCAATTTAAGTCTCTCCTCTACGCCCTCGCGCTTTTTCTTCGAAAAAACTAAGCGGTCCCCTTTAATCAAAGAAAAACAGACCTCGGGGTGTGACTCGAAAACATACTTACAAAGTTCTGGACGCTCTCTCAAACAACGATCTACCTCCCGAATTTTGGGTACGATATTCCAAATTTGCTTAGAAATTTTTTTACCCGTTTTCCTTTCGTTTACCTCACAAGCCTCTTGATAGGAATCGGCGTATATGGCGGCGCGGCAAGGAACAGAAAAAATACTAGAGGGCTGCACATCAAATTTTTTTCTTGCAGAACGGTCTAGGTCTCTTGTTGTCTCAGGGAGACCAACCGGCAAATCAACAAGAATTACTTTTTTTTTGTGTTTTTTTAATATTTCATCGAACGTCTGAAAAACAACTACGGGCTCTTCTGCAGCGCTCGTCGTCCAGCCACCGCGGCAACCATCTACACCAACGAAGCCTTCATTTTTAGTTTCTGGAGACATTTCGCATCGTCACGAATTCTTCTGCGGTCGTAGGATGAATGCCTACAGTATCGTCGAAAACAGATTTGGTAACACCCATTTTCATAGCAACCGCCAGGCCTTGAACAATCTCACCGGCATCAGCTCCCACCATGTGCACACCAAGAATTTGATCGGAAGCCTTGTCTACAATTAATTTCATCATGTATTTCTCATCGCTGCCGCTGATCGTATGTTTCATCGGCCTGAAACGCTCTATGTAAATTTCTATGTCTTCGTATTTTTCTCTTGCCTGAGCTTCGGTCAACCCCACAGTCGCTGCGTTTGGTTGACAGAATATAGCTGTCGGAATGTTTTCATAACTCATTAACTTGGTTTTCCCACCGAACTGAGTGCTCGAAAAACACATTGCCTCCTCGATAGCTACCGGCGTTAACTGATATCGATCTGTTACGTCACCGAGCGCAAAAACACTTTTCTCCGTCGTACAAAAGTGCTCGTCAACCTCTATCGCGCCGTTTGTTTTTCTTCCCAATTAAAGATTGTCAAGCCCCATATACGCAACCGCGGGCACACGTCCAATAGCACTCAATATCAAATCGGTCTCTAAAATTTCACCTGAAACAAACCTGACTGTGAATCCAGATTCCGAATTCTTTTGAATGGACTCGACCTCCGATTCGAATTTTAAATCTACTCCTTTCTTTAACAGTTCATCCTTCACTGTGACGCGTATATCGATATCGAAATCTCTTAAAAAGAGATCTCCTCGGTAGGACATTTTAGTTTGCACACCAAGGCCATTTAAGATTCCTGCAAACTCAACAGCAATATAGCCGCCGCCAATTATCAAACATCGAGGCGGCAAGCTGTCTAAGTAAAAGGCATCATCCGACGTGATTACGTACTCTGATCCAGGGAAACTGGGTCTCACTGGCTTCCCCCCCGTCGCAATCAATATTTTTTCGGAAGTAATCAGCTGCTCCGCAACTCGCACAGTATGCGCATCAATTATTTCAGCTTTCCCGTCGTAGCGATCAACGCCCGCGTTATCCAAAAGATTTTTATAGACATCGTTTAATCGAGCGATTTCACTATTTTTATTTTTCAACAAAGTGAGCCAATCAAACTCAGAATTTACCTCAGACCAACCGAATCTAACTGAGTTGTGAAAGTCCTCTGAAAAATGAGAAGCGTAAACAAATAGTTTTTTCGGCACACAGCCCACGTTAACGCAGGTCCCTCCCAAGTATTGTTTTTCGACGATTGCAACTTTAGCGCCGAAGGACGCGCTCATTCTCGCTGCTCTTACACCACCCGACCCCGCGCCAATCACAATCAAATCGTATTCATAACCTGCCATACCGAAACCTCAAATTTTCAAACTTTAACTTGCCATCACACCTTTAAAGAATAACATCGAATACTATGGACATAACACTTCGGGAATTTGATGGAGAGAGAACGATCTCAACAAAGTTGGATATAAAGCCGACTGTGATTGAGATTCGATACGACTTAAGTGAGATCGACGGAGTCCTCATCCCTAAAAAAAAGGTTTTAGAAAGAGAAGATGCGCTCTGGGAATCAACTTGTATGGAACTCTTCGTTAAAAATTTCGGAGAAAAAGAGTATAAAGAATTGAACGTATCCTTGGACGGGAAATGGAACGCTTATGAATTCGCTGGTTATCGTAAGGAAATGGAAACATCGAAGGAAATAGAAGTATCCAAGGTAAAGTCGCTCACTCCAGATATTTTTTTTGTTCGATTTGAATTCGTGAGAAGTCTCTCCAACGAGCTTTTGCTTTACCCTGCTTCGGTTATAAAAAATACGAGCGGAGATTTAAATTATTTCGCCCCAGCGCACCTGGAGAAGCCTGATTTTCACTCGTTCAGCTCAGCAGCCTATTTTTGTTCAGCTTAGGACCTATTAGATGAACTTCACACTCGGACTGGAGGTGCTCTCAGAGAATCGAGAAGCCCTCCGAAAACTGAAAAGATCTTCAGTCGGCTTGGTCGCCCACCCTGCCTCGGTAAGCTCACGGTGCGAGCACAGCATCGATCTTTTAATGAACAAGGGCGCAAACATTACGCGGGCTTTTGGTCCCCAGCATGGAATGCGAGGGGACAAACAAGACAACATGATCGAATCAGAGGATTACTTTGATCAGCTGCACGGGATTAACGTTTTCAGTCTTTATGGTCGGCATCGGTTCCCCTCAGATGAGATGCTGGATGGGATCGATATCGTTCTTTTTGATTTGCAGGACATCGGTTGCAGGATTTACACGTACATCACAACTCTTTTCTACTTTAT
>JAYYDI010000048.1:0-7490 GCA_036161055.1 Pseudomonadota bacterium | reverse complement strand
CCACTCAAGATGACAAACTGCCATGGCACTCATCATGCCGACGCCCTCGCCCATTGGCTCAAGCTTGATTCCTTTAAGATTCTTAGTGCGCATTTGAGCCGCCACCCATTCTGTAGTTATTTCACTTAAGGTCAATGGTATTGCTTCCATATCGGTGATCCGCATTTTTTTCTAGAATCTAGATCCTAACAGGGGGTCGTTTGATGTTAAAAGACCCCTCAAAAAAATAGTCTGTAGCCCTCTTCCGAGAGCTTAACTGATTTCAAATAATCCATCATCATGGTTTAATTCTTCATAGTCGCGTGCCATGAACTGTGTATCTTAGACATCAAGTGGAGGCAAACCTATGAGCGAAGCAGCCGATTGGATTAATCTCAAAGGGAAAGTAGCCCACGTTACTGGCGGAGGTAAGGGCATAGGAAGGGCGATAGCGACAGCCCTTTCCATGGCCGGAGCTAAAGTAATGGTAAGCGACATTAATGAAGAAAGTGCTGAGGAAACAGCGATCGAGATAGATGGTTCCTATCTGCAACTAGATGTTTCTAAATCAGAGGCGGTTTACTCAGCTTTCTCAGAAACTGAATCGATTTTTGGTGGAATAGATATCCTTGTTAATAACGCTGGTTTGTATGAAGGCTATGGCGGTCCTATCGAGAATATTTCGGACGAGAAGTGGAGAGCTCTATGGAGTGTCAATGTGGACGGTGTTTTTTATTGTTGCAGGACGGCGGCCGAGATAATGAAACGACGAGGTGGAGGTAAAATAATTAACGTCTCTTCAACGCAGGCCCGAACTCCGGGAGTCGGGGTTTCGTATGACGGCTCGAAGGCCGCTGTAGAAATGATGACTAAGACGCTGGCACTAGAGTTAGCGCCTTTTAACATCAACGTAAACGCGCTCGCTCCAGGGCCTACCTGGGTTCGTGATGGAGTAGCTCCACCAATTAGCGCTCAAAATCAATTTAACGATAAGGATCCGCTTTCAAGAGCTGTTGGCAATCGCATAGAGCGGCTTCCTCTTGGTCATTGGGGTGACCCTATGGAGCAGGGTAAGGCGGCTGTTTTTCTAGCTTCCGAAATGAGTGCCTTTATAACAGGTGCATATCTCCCTTGCGACGGAGGTTGGTTAGCATTGTAGGATAAAAAAACTCTGTGCAAATATGATAATAAATAAGCGTCAAAGCCATTGGAGCAAAAAAAGATGCACAAAAAATCGCTTCAGACTGCGGGAGAGGCAATAATGCCTGGACCTTCCTACGGAAATTTCATCCTCAAAGACAAAGTCTCTCCGCCCGATGGTCCAAGGACCTTTCATGAAGCGATTTTTAAGTCAGTCTTGCATCAAGCTTAGTTAAGTCAAAACACTAATACAAATCTTGTCAATGTTAACCAACTCAAAGTTCAGTTATTCTAGACTCGAGCATTTAATTCCCAAAGGAAGCATAAGTTTTTGAAGATCTTCACCGAAAAACAGTTTCAGCGACGCGAAAAAATCTTATCTACCGCAAGAAAATTAATTGAAAAAGAAGGTTATCAGGGAGTTACCATGCGTGAGCTTGCGAGAGAAAGTAACGTCACGCCGAAGACTCTTTATGATCAATTCGGGAGCAAAGATGAGCTCCTGCTCATAGCGATGAAAGAGCGTTTTCGTCACACCTATGATGCAATTACGGCGGAGAAAATTCAAAGTGGATTTGATAAACTTTTTTTTGTTCTGGACACAGTAATTGAAATTTCAGCGAAAAATCTAAATTTTGCTAGAGGGATTGCAGCGTTGAAGGCCTCTGATCAGAGAGATCTTGTTGAAATTAGAAAATCTACATATTTTCAGGCGCTCTCTCAGATTAGGGACGAGGGCGATTTCGTAGACTGGGTTGATATGAACATGATACTAGATTCTCTATACAGATCAGTAAGCTGTCTTTATTTCTCTTGGTTCTCGGTTACTTCGGTGACAACCGAGCTTGACTTCGAAGAACTAGCCGACCTACTAAAACTGCACTCCTGTCTTGTTTTGTCGCCTTTCACAAAAGGTAAGACGAAATCAAAAGCCATGAAATTTATAGAGGTCTCCGCGAAAAACTATACCAATTAGACTGGGTGTTCTTTTCTATATTGACTAATCTCCTGAATCAATTTTGCTTGGGTGAGCTGGTCCAAAGGATGATTCCAAGCAATAACTGCCGCGATCCAGAAACCGATGGCTGGACCAAAAACAAAAAGTAGTGTGAGCCCTGTGAGGCCCTCCGCAGAGTTGCTAACGCCAGGCTGAAATCCAACAAAAGCAAGAAGCGATAATGCGAGAAATGGTCCTATAGATAATGCTAATTTCGTTGTAAAAGACCACACCGCAAAAAACCAGGCTGTTCTGTCCTCGCCAGATTCCAGCCTGTCAATATCTATCACATCAGCCTTCATTGAGTTCGGGATAACCCAAAAAGTTGCCCCCAGGAAGCCCGTGCACGCAGTTATTGGCAGCATGTAATAAAAGTCGCCGGGGCCTAAAAAAAGATATCCCATTTGAAAAAAACCAAATAAGCCCAAAGCCAAACACCAGGTCCTGTGTTTACTAACTTTTGATGAAAATGAAATCCAGAAAGGTATTCCTATCAGTGCGAATCCATAGTACACAAGCAGCATCAGGATACTGCTTTGTTCTTCCGCGAGCACGTTTCGTATGTAAAAAACGACTAGGGCTGTTGAAATCGCGGTGCCTAATTGATTGACAAAGAAGGCTACGACCAAACGCTTAAACGGATTGTTTCTCATCATGATGCGAAGACCGGGGAGAAGGGAGACCCTTGCTGGGCGATAGTCTTTTTTCTCAGGAACCATATAGACAGTGAGGCCGACAGTAAGAGGTAAGAGAATGAGCGTCATTAACCCAACGAGTAGGAGAGTTTCTTCCGTGCCACCATAATCAAAAAAGAAAATCGCTAAAACCGGAACGACTTTGCTGATGACATTTGCGGCCATTCCAATCCAAGCGCGCCAACCTGTTATTCTTGTCCTTTCGTTATAGTCCTCGGATAACTCTGCTGCCCAGGCATAATATGGTATAAAAAGCATGGTCCAACCGGTCCAAAGAACGACCAGCCAGATAAGCAAGTAGGATTCTGTTACCGGTGTCTGAGGCATAAATAATTTGTAGATCGCTAACATTAATATTGGGACCGCTAACACCATCCAAATCTTTCTTCTTCCCCATCTGGTTTTAGTTCTATCAGACAGCCAACCAACTAAAGGGTCTGAAACCGCATCAAACAATCGCGTTAAAAGCCAGATCATTCCCACTGCGGCAATACTCAATCCCAAATCCTGTCCATAGTAGTTTGGAATAAAAGCTGCCACGGGAATTGCAGCCATCTGAATGGGCATATCAGCCAATCCGTAAAAGAATAAGGTTTTTCGGTCTAGCTCTTTTTTTTGTTGCAAAATACTCTTCTTGCTACCGCTCATTTTCAGCTTGATTATCCATTTTCTTCTTTGCTGTTACAGATGATCAGTTTTTTAACCGAATTCAGCTCTCCGAGTCGATCAAATCTACACAAAAGGCACAAGACTTGGAACTAAGATTGTATTGAGATTCCTCGACCTAAAAAAAATAGAAAAAAGCTACCTTCCTTAGTATCATTCTGGCGAGCGTTTTAGCCGACTATTTTAGGACCTTATTATGAATAAAAATCGACAATGGCTTTTGTCTAAGCGGCCTTTTGGGATGGTGGGGAAAGACAATTTTGAGTACAAGGAAACACCGATTCCCGAACCTGCCGACGGGGAGGTTCTAGTGAGAAACCTTTTTTTATCTTTCGATCCGACGCAGCGAGGTTGGATGGAGGATAGAGAAAGTTATCTGCCTCCGGTCAAGATCGGAGAGCCTATGCGAGCGGGCTCAATAGGACAGGTTGTCGAATCGAAAAATTCTGATTTTAAGGTCGGGGATTTGGTCCAGACGACCGGGGGTTGGCAAGATTTCATCATATCAGCGCCGGGTGTCGGCGCGATGGGTTTAACGAAAATCCCAGACGGAGTGCCTCCTGAATTAATGATGTCGGCGCTGGGGGTTACAGGACTGACAGCTTATTTTGGTCTACTAGATTTGGGTGATCCGAAACCTGGAGAGACTGTTTTAGTATCGGGCGCGGCAGGTGCTACTGGTTCGGTTGCCGGCCAGATTGCGAAGATTAAAGGTTGCCGGGTTGTTGGCATCGCTGGAGGCGAAGAAAAGTGTGGCTGGCTAAAAGAAGAGCTCTCTTTCGACGAAGTGATCGACTACAAAAGCGAGAACGTTGACAAAAGAATTGGGGAGTTTTGCCCGAACAAAGTCGATATATTTTTTGATAACGTAGGGGGAGATATTTTAGAGGCAGCGTTAAACCACATTAATATGAAGGCAAGGGTAGTGCTTTGTGGGGGTATATCTGGCTATAACGCCACCGAGCCTCTGCCCGGACCCTCAAATATTATGAACTTGGTGATAATGCGAGCTCGCATGGAGGGCTTCATTGTGATCGATTATATGTCCCGGGCCTCGGAGGCGGTGCAGGAGTTGATGGGTTGGGTGCAATCAGGACAACTACAATATCAAGTCGACGTTCAAGAGGGTTTTGAAAACATACCCGATACGTTAAACAGATTGTTTACCGGACAGAATAGGGGAAAGCAGCTTCTAAAAATCGCTGACCCTAATTAATTGTCACGCACGGTCTACTGTTATTTGCGAGCGCTTTGTCCCAGAAGAAGCGCTCCGACAATCATGAACCCCGAAATCAGGGACAAGAAAATTAATCCTGAACTGAACCCAGCAGAGGGGTCGTAGAGTATTCCCAAAGTGAGTGGTCCAAGCAAGCCGCCCATCTCCGCGGCTGAAAAGAACATCCCGCTCGCCGTTCCTGCTCGTTTTTCGCCGATCTCTGGAAGCTCAACTAAAGTAAGTATTAGTACAGTCATCAAGCTGGCCCTCGCAAGGCCTTGAAGAATTAAACCGGGAACAAGGGCGTCAAGAGAGACAAACCGAAGGAGTAAACTTGATAAAAAAGCCGCAAGACATAGTAGGAATAATATTTTGAATCTTCGAGTCGGCGTTGCTAACCTGGGTATCACAAGGGATCCAATAATTCCCACAAAGATCGGCAACGCAGCGAGGTACCCAGAGAAGATAGAAGAGAAACCATGCGCTTTCAACAACTCGGGGAGCCAGTTGTTAAGGCCATGATTGAAGGTAAAGACGCAAGCGCTCAATATCAAAACCAGAATTATTGTTGGTTTTCTTATTAGTTCAGATACTACCTCTATCTGGGATTCTCTCGTTTCTAATTGGTCCCCGCTCTCGTTTGTGGAAGATTGGGGCAGAAAAAACCATAAGACAGTGGTTGAGACCGCAAATGAACTCCAAAGTAACATTACGCTTCTCCAATCCCCTTCAAAAATCGGCAAAAGAAACGAATTAGTTAAGGTCAACGAGACGATAGCTCCGATTGCTGGACCCGTCATATAGATTCCCATCGCAAGCCCTCGCTCGCTGCCTTCGAACGCGGAGACCACTGCCTTTGGAGCGCCAGCTGAGATGATGGGTCCTCCCAGCCCAAAAAGCATTACTGAGCCCAAGAGTTCACCAAAATCACTTGCTCCTGCTCTGGCAAACGCAGAGAGGGCAATTAAGGATCCGCCAATGGAGAGCGCTTTTTTAGTGCCTATCTTGTCTAGCAACATACCTGCGGGGACCGCAGAAAATACATAGATAAGTTGCCACGCCCCCATAATGAGACCCATCTCTCCATGCGTCATTGAGAGGTCTTTTATGACTATCTCCGCAACGGGTGCTAGACTCGTAGCAATAAGCCCAAATGAGCCATAGAGAAGCCATACTCCAAGTAAAAGAAGGAATTTAGTGGTCAAAGTGTTTGATGAATGCTGGATAAGACCGAAAAGTATCTCATATTGAAACTGAAACGTCTTGGTTACTTTTGAAAACTCTTGCGCGTATGGGTCTCTTTTATTCTTGAGTGTTAAATTATTTATGTGACCTTTCTGATGGACTGAAGTTCCAGATTGATGGTGACTAATCATAAATCATTGGGAATAGTTCGAGAGGTAAAAGTTCGAAGGTGAAACGCATGATGTTTTTTTTAATTGTTTCTTTTGGAATATTGATGCTTGTAATCGCATCAGTGATTTACTCTTGGACCTACACTCCTTTTGGTCGCCTAGATTATAAAGCCGCAATGATTTCAAAGCTTTCGGAATGGAATAAATCGCCAATCGAGATCAGTAAAGCGGCGAGGGAACGTCTTAGGAATTCTCGCTTTAGCGCCGGCCCTTCGTTCGGTGCGATCGAAGGTGTGATTTCGAGAGATATAAAAATCCCGAGGCCCGACGGAAGTGTACTGGAAGCAAGAAGCTATAGCGCGTTTCCCGAAAAGAAACTGCCTATTTATCTGGATATCCATGGAGGCGCTTGGTTCGCGGGTGATGGTTATCCGCTTGATAATGTCTACAAGCACTTGGCAAAAAATGCAGAAGTTCTGGTTGTGGCAATTGAATACCGATTATTGCCTGAGCATCCATATCCAGCGGCTTTCGATGATTCAGTGCTCTCTCTAAGCTGGCTAGCAAAGCATGCTGATAGTATCGGTGGCATTTCGAAGAAAATTGCTGTCGGTGGTGGAAGCGCGGGGGGCAACTTGGCGGCAGCGCTGGCTCTTCATTCTAGAGACTTTCGGGGTCCTGATATAGCTTTTCAGTTCCTTTTTGTTCCTGCGACGGATCTCTCGGATATTGGCAAATGGGATTCCTTCGCGCAGATGGGCGATAAATACATGCTTAAGGCCTCAGACATTAAAGTGATAATAGATAAATATGTTGCGAGGTCAGAAGACAGGTTGTCGCCTTATGCAAGTCCTTTACTCGCCGATAGTCTCAAGGGATTGCCTCCTGCTTTCGTTGTAACCGCGCAGTATGATCCTCTCAGAGATCAGGGTGAGGCATATGCGGAGGCGTTGATCGCTGCCGGTGTCCAAGTGGATCTGATTCGTGAAGAGGGCACGATTCATGGTTTTGCGGGATCAACTAAAAAGATGGAGCAAATATACAAAAGTTTGTCTGTAAAATTGAAGAAAGTTTTCAGAGAGCCTTAGACCGATTAAATTATAACTTTCTTATCCCCTATTGCCTTCTTTTGTAACAAGTTACCAAATAAAAATAATGATAACGATAAAGCTTTCAATTTTTACCCAGTCGGAGTTGTGATTGATCAATTGGCTTTGATTGAATCATTATTAATGTCCTCGGAACCCTTTTGGAGCAGATTTATCCTCTGTTTAAGGGGACTTTTTTTTCTCAGCCGCCGCGATAGAGAGCCGATCGATAAGTTCCTTATTATTACTCACCATTATAAGTCTTACTCCAAGGCAGATGGATGCGCATCCAACACCACTCGCTAGGCCGATCCAAAATCCATATATCCCCATCGGTTCCGCAAGCCATCCGAA
>JAYYDI010000047.1:0-7743 GCA_036161055.1 Pseudomonadota bacterium | reverse complement strand
TCCAAACCCTTTGCTGAGATCGAGGACTGGTCGACTGAAAGGCTCTCTAGTCGTCTTAATTCTGAAAGAAAAACGACGGGAGCGGTAACTTGTTGCCTTACAACCTTTATTTCCTCTCTCGAAGCTTTGATAATTTGTTTCCACAAATCGTCAATCCGACTTACTGCATTCGGACAATTAACCTCAGTTGCCTGCTCAAGACGAAACTCATTATTCGCTATAGCGTTTAGGTATAAATCTGCATCGTTATAGAAACTCTGAGGCAACTCTTTACCGAACAAATAGTTAATCAGTTCAGCAAACTCATTTGCTGTCGCCTGCTGAGCGCCATCCTCAGATTTCTCGACCATTAATTCATGCAGGCGGAAATACTGATTTATATCATTGCGGATCCCTTTCAACCAAAGGTCAAAATCGTCACCCTGATATGCGCCCGAGGTGTCGAAAAATTGAGGTCGGACTTTTTCTTGGAGCACCTGTCGTCCTCGACACTCCATCACTGGAAAAATGTTGTTGGAGAAAAACTCGCGCTTGAAATAATCCTCTAAGAGCTTATTTTCATTAAGCCAGCCAGACCAAGGCACGGCGCCGCAACAATACTCGACAGAAGCATTCATCTCCGCCATTGTGTTGAGTAAGGGCTCGATTGCATCAAATCCCTCTCGATTTCCTACTACATTGTTGACACGTTCTATCGCAACATCTATCTCCTCATGTTGCTTATACATGGTGTAAAAATCACTCACGAACCAAGCCACGAGGGCAGCACCGAAAAATAAAGAGACAACTTGAAATCCCCGAAGTCGAGCACTAGATGAAAGCAACTGCTCCTTCCTAGGAAAACCAAGTTTAGACTCTGGGAATATCTTTCTGTCAAACAGGCTCTTCAAAAAAAGGTTGCTTTCATTCGCCTTAATCCGACCAGAAAAATAGATACCCCTAAAGATTAACGAGTGAGCTAAAACACCTGGGGATAGCAGGTCTGATGCCAGAACATTTACTGGCCGTCGAAGATCCTCTAAAGCGGGTCCAAGAGATAAAAGAGCTTCATCTCGGCAAGCCTTATCTTTTGAAGTTAGAGCTAATTGCTGAGCTCTCAACTGAGCTAGGACGTGGTTGAAGGCCTCGTCAACCCAATCGTTCTTGAACTGTATCTCTGAGCCATATGGACTGGACCATCCAAAAATGTCATCCTCAAACTGTCTGTTTTCTTCCAAAGCCCAAAATTCTTGAAACCCAGCAAGCTCGTGCATCTCACTAATGATCAAATATACAGGTAAAACGAACTCAACTTTTTGTTGAACATTTCTAAATTCTTGATAAAGCCATTCGATCAATCTGTCTCGATCTTGCCTATTTGGCGAGAGCAATTCTTTGGCGGAAACAGAGATAACGATTCCATCAATAGGACGTTCGGGTCTTTGGGATATTAATTCGGAAACAACGTCATCAGGGTATTCGTGATAGACCACGCACCCGTTTTCCAACACTAGACAATAACCCTCCTCATCGCCTGACGCGTCCTTAAGACTTAGACGCTGGAGAGTATCCTCACCTATATCTGAAACCAGCGCAGGCGCTGATTTGTCAGTTGAAAGAACGAGAAAAACAGGTAATTCATAACGCTTATCTCCACCAACATTAAGCGCATCAACATTTGCGAGAGCTTCTCTCACAGCTCTAGATTCGCCACTATTTTTTTGGCGGCGCGAAGATCCAGCGAATCTCGAGGTTATGCCAGCTACCTGCTCTCTACCGATGTTGATGGTACCAACACCAGCTGGTAGAAAAGGTATTCGCAATCGCAATTGACGTCCGCTTCTGAATATAAACCAGATAACAAAAGCAACGATAATCAAACCCAAGATTACAGCTATCCAGCCTCCTCCCAGAAAATTGATAGCGCGATTAAACGCTCGGATTAATGCTTCTGAACTCATTATTTACTCATCTCAATAACCCGAGGGATGTCATCAACCAGTTATATAAGTAAAGGGCTGAGATGCCAGTCACTGCCACATATCCCGCCAAAAAATAAAGGAACCTCCGTCTCCATTTTGAAAGAGGAGCCAATCTTTTTGATTCACTATCTTGACTAAGCTGCACCAAATAAGGTTGATCATCAAAAATAGGCCGCCTCAAATCTTTACTCCATCCAGGGATACAAGAGAGGAGCTGACGACGATAAAATCCTAACTCCAACTGTTTGCTTAGTTTATTTTGGCCAAACCCAATCCCCAGAATATGCAGATATACTGCGCAGAGTTGCTTATCCATTTCAGTTAACGCTTTCTTTTGAGTAATAAAAGAAATCCTCTCAAACAGCGTTAGTCCGGCATTTCTGGTTCCAAATATTCTTTTCTCCAACAAGAAATCGAGCCAACGACGTTGCAGTCGTTTATTTTCCTCGTCAGATTGATCCCACCTTACAGACACAAGAAGAAGTTCATCCACTAAGGCGACAAACCCGTAAACCATATGATCAAAATTATTTTGCTCGCGTTCCGTTAGGATTTCTTGGGCACTCTCGATCTCTTCTTCCACCAAGTCCGAAAGTCGATTTTGAATGTACCGCTGAATATCAAAATCTTTCGAAAGTGCTATATTATCAACCTCTTGAACTTCAGCTGCATCGCTTGGAGGCTCGTCTCCAGATTCATTTTCTAAAAACTCGCCTCTGACGTTTAAAGAAATCTCGTCACGAAGAAGACGCCATTTAGCCGTCAGGCGCTCAAATCCCTCTAATATTATTCTTTCTGCATTCATGTTATTTGTTTTCAAAAAAGCAATTCACTAATTTGGGTCTGAACTCATTAAGCTTCTCATCAGATCCGGAAATGATAATTGTCTCTCCTCCGTTTACGCTAAGATCAACCGAATAAAAAAGTTCGTTGGATCCAGCAACTAGGTTGATGCGTGTAAACTCTTTTGTCGATATTCTGCGCGCACCAAGATCTCTTCTTATCTCATAAAATTCGTAATCTGCCTCTTTACATATATACGCTGAGTCAATCCACTCTTGTAGTTTCGTTGCAGAGATTCCTGGGGGAATCTCGAAACCAAGCATAACCTCGGATACGCTAACGTCTCCAGGAAGTTCCAGCACAAATTCTCCGTCCCCTCTGGTTGAGAAGGGCAGAGTCACGAAGTGGAGTCTGACTTTTTCGAGTGTCTCATTGATAAAATCCAGAACCGGAAGAAACACGGCATCCAAGTCATTATGATCATACCTCCCCCACCTCGGGCACACTGGGTCTTCGTTCAGAGGCGCAAGACTCGCTGCCAGCTCAACCAACGCTTGATAGATCTCGAAAGGATGTGAGTCTGCATCCAGCAAAACCTCTGCGCGCGGCAAGCGACTGACGAGATAGTTAATACGTTGTTTTTCGGCTTCGACCGTCAAACCTGAGGTACGATCGTCGACAAGGAAATTCCTAAGCTGATTCGCCCGAGTTCGAACCCGACCTAACGAAGAGTCTATTTTTCGGTTAAGCAGAGTTAATTCTGATGAAATACGCCCTGCTATCGATACAAGCGGCGGGGTGTAGGGGCTCGAGACAAAACTTCCATCAGCTGAAACGGTCAACCGAATTATCGGAAAGGCCGTATAATTAGGAGAAAGCGATGATTCCTCAACCAACCGTAAAACTGGTCTGAGACGGACGACATCAACGCGATTATTAATATCGTTTTGATCGGGAGTTAAGCCAGTGTTGATGCTTTGGTAGCGCTTCAGGTCTTTGTCTTCATCGCTGGCGCAGCCTCCACTTATCTTTGGTAACGCTAGATACACAAGAAACGAGTCTTTCGATTCAATTTTAAGGTCTGCCAAATCAAGACTTAGCTCTTTTTCCGCGATCTGATTATCTTGATAATCATTTGTCTTTGGGGAGTATTGAATCAAGGTTCCGTCAGGCATGACCCCCTGAATTTCGTTGATGAGGAGTTTTTCGTTTGCTAAAGCTAGTTCATCAATTTGGCACGAGATAATGCCCCAGTAAAAAGGAGAAACACGTTGCAGCTGATGTGCTAACAAGTTCTCCAAGTAAATGGTCGACTGCTGAAAGTGATGTGGAGACAAGAACATTCCTTCAGTCCAATGAACCTGATCCGGTAATTTATCTAAATTCAACATGGCTGATTTATTCCTTTCGTATTTTTTCTGGAACCTGATTTGTTTAAGAGCGCAGTTGGGACTGTTCCGACATTAAGTTTCTTGTCGAGCACTGTAATCCAGGGAGTACTTAATTTAGTAATGTCGTACTGACCGACGTTTTGTACAAATACTTGAATCACTTTTGCTAAGTTATGTCCGTCCGGAAGATCGCTGACCGCGGCGCTGTAACCCCTAGGCAATTCAATTCGAATGACGTCCATCTGATTCCCATATGCGAAACAGTAACCTTCTCGATTTGAGAACCACTGATCAAACGTACTGCCACTCACCACAGCAACACTCGCGTCACTATAGGCAAAAACAATTTCTGCTACTGTCGCGTGATGCGGCGCCTCTGAAGTCACAAACATGCCAATCGACTCCACCTCATTAGGTCCTCTTCCAACCAAAGCACTTGAGCGTTCAATCAAACCGGACGTAATCTTCCCAACACCGCTGCAGCCTGATACTAAAGAGAAAGAAATGCATATCGCTACTAATTTCATTCTCATGACAGCACCATCACCTTTAATTGGCTAGGTGTTAAGTTCAAACCTGCTGGGATATTTGAAACCGTGCCGTTCTGGGCTGAGACATCAAGCATACGTGTGGTGGGCATACCTCCAAAAAATGTCCTCATGCTTCCTAAAAGATTTCGTTGAGGACCAATAAATCGAGCGGACACAACTCCGCCCAAAGGAGCTGAAGCTTCATTGCCGGAAGAGAGGGGGGTAATAGTCCCTAAATTATGAACTGGCATCGCTGTGATGAAATGATTTAACACATTTGGAATTGCCAACGATGACATCGCAATATTCGGGAGAGGCGTAGGGATCGGACCTGCTGGTGTCATGACGTTGCAGGTGTCTGGAAAAGCCAAACTCATTGACGGTAACTGTGTCTTACAAAACATCTTTTATCCCATGTTTATGCGCTCGGCATCAATCCTGATGTCTCGCTTCGCTGTAATAATATGATTATCAGAGTCAGACACTAGAGAGCCCTCAGTTCTGATATGCCAGTTTTTAGCTTTGGTTAATAACTGCTCTCCTAGCTGAACAAAACTTTTGCGTGCTATTTGAAAAAGATCTTCAACGTTCATCACCAGCTTTCCTATCGGAACATCTATCTTGAAATCGCCGAAACTTCGGAATTCTATTTTTTTCAAAGCGTTGACTGAAAAAACTTTGGCCGTAACAGTCATTTCAGAGTTCCCCAGCGGCGAAATTGCACATTCGCTTTTTGAATGCCTCGAGAGGATTTGAAGAATTAGATGCTCGGAGCCATCGTTAGTGTATAGCACCTCATCTCCAATCTCAGGCATCACAATACAGCTAAATGCTCGCTTCGCTATCTCTCCGCTACGTAGGAGGAATTGATTCTCTCCCACAGAACTCACGACTCTCTCCTTCAACAAGCAAACTGTTTCGCTTTTTTTTCTTTTCGCAAAATTTTCCAGCATTGATAATTCCTTAACTTTTCCCTTTTATCCAACAGCCAATCGAGGTGGACGTATTTCTGAAAACGCCAAATCTGCTTTGAGCCTTTCCTCGTCTACTGGCAACAGTTGGGAGCGTTGCGATTCTGACAAAAATAAATCGACATCTATTTTGTGCCAATTGCTCCCCACCAAGCTGCAACCAGTGAATTTACAATCCTGAAGTCTCGCGCCAGAGAAATCTGTGGAGTTAAGTTCACATTCCTCTAATGAGACATTATTTAATTGGGCTTCTGCCCACCTCGAACGATTGCAGTCGACCGATTTAAACTCACTGTAAATTAATGTAACTAAGTCAAAGTTAGATTCACTGAAATTGGATCGTGTTACCGAGCAGCGCCTGATTTGTGATCTCGAAAATATTGATCTGGCGAGGGTTGATCCAGAAATCTGAACCTCCTCGAATTTACACGCGACAAAAAGGCACTCAGAAAACTTGGATTTTACGATTTGATTTCCGCTAAAAAGGCTTTCATTAAAACTACAATTTAAATAACGTGCCGAGTCAAAACAAACCCCACTGAAGTCACATTTCATCATGAGCCCCCTGCATATTGATAGAGGCAGCCATTGCGCATCAGTGAAATTTACTTCGTTCAGAGCAAAATTATCCCAGACTATCTCTTTGAACGACGCGCCATTAATGAGGCATTGGTTTAGTGCCGTATCCAGAACTTCAGACCTATCCCATCTACATCCGGTTAGATCGCTCTTATTAAATACCGATTTTTTGATTTTGCTTTGTTCAAATAACGCAGACGACAATTTACAGTCTGTGAAACAAACGCTTTCAAATTCTTTTCCGCTAAAATTAGCCTGCGAGAAATTGCTATCCACAAACGAGGCGCCGTTTATATCAGCGTCTCTTAGATCGCATCCAGAAAAATCACATCCGGAGACCACGGCACCGGTGAAACTTACTTTCGTCAGTGAGCAATCAATAAATCTGACCCCAGACAGAATCACTCCGTCGAAATCTAATCCCTCTAGATCGTCTTCTAAGCAGACGTTCTCAATCGGCGATTTCAACCGAATCGAGCTAAGCAACTCTTCTCGTTTCATCTTCCAACCTCTGTAACTTTAATGACATGATATTCTTGGAATCACCGTAATTAGCTCCCGAGAAATCCGCTAGCAAGACATCAGAATCAAAAAAATTCGTATGATATAAGTCTGCTTCAACAAAACTGGCGCCTGAACACTGCGACGAATAAAGAGAGGCGCTCCTGAGCAAAGCACTCCTGAAATCTGCTTCGTGGATTAGACAGTCCTTAAAAAGGCATTTGCTCAGATCGCTGTGAGTGAATTTGATATTTCCAATATCACAGCGCAAAAATCTGGAGCACTTAAATGAACTCGATCCCGCATAGACTCCTCGTAACCCGCAATCCTCAAATTGGCTTTCAAGAAATTGCGAGCATGACAAAAAGGTCTGTCCCGCAAACTGACATCCCTTAAATACCGTCTTTTCACCAATAGAAAATTGAGTATCAGTGTTATAGAGAGCGACCTTGCTCAAACTCGCGCTGTCCCACCTAGAGTAAATAAGACAGGAATGCACAAACACAGAACGCTCGACCTGACAATCCGTAAAATCGCAACCACGCAAATCGCTTTCCAAAAATGAGCTGTCTAAGATTTTAGACCCCATAAAACTGCTAGCTTTTATGGCTGCTTCATTCGCATTCACACACTTAATTTTGCAATTATTAAACGTCGATGCCTCTAGATTTACCTGCATTAGATATGCTCCACAAAGGTCTGCAGATTCGAAGGAAACTGACGATCCCGCAACCGAGGATAGATTAGCGTTTTCAAGATTGGCGCCAGAAAAATCAGAAAAGGAGACTTGAGCTCCGGTTAGAGATGCCTCGGAAAGGTTAGCCTTCTTAAATATTGAATTTTCGATATTAGCTCCCTCAAAAATACACCCTTTGAGATCTTTGCCGGAAAAATCTATGTCACTCAGATCGGCACCCGAAAAATCTCTGTTCGTTAGATTCTCATTATTTTCGATAAGCTCTGTCATCACCGATCGCAGAGCCTTCCCCGCAAATTTGGACCGAAGCCTACTATCTTGGCTAGGCGT
>JAYYDI010000046.1:0-7000 GCA_036161055.1 Pseudomonadota bacterium | reverse complement strand
ATAGAGTTTGCGATTGATAAAAACCTTAAACGAGTAGAGGCGGGTGCGCAGGGGGCCCACAAGTTAGCCCGAGGTTATATGCCAACTCATACTTATAGTTCTCATTGGATTGCTAATAACTCCCTTGCTGGGGCAGTTGCTAATTATCTTGATGAAGAAAGACAACATGTAGATCGAGAAATTGAATATATCAACGATAGAGGGCCTTTTAAAAATAGTAAGTAATCACACTAAATTTGATCAATTTTTCTTAATAGCCATCCAACAATAATAAGATACAAACGTCTACTATTAGCATACACAGTCTCTAAGGTGAGAGATTAGGTTTGGTTTTTGGTGATATATCGGTCAAGGCTATTCGCAAATTTGTGAAGATCTGCTTTGGCTAGAGGTTTTGATTTACCAGTGTGCTCTCCTGAAGAACGCATGGTTTCCATGAAATCTCTAAGTACTAATTTTTGTTTAATTGTCTCCTTTGTGAAATTCTCCCCGCGAAAATCTACCACAGCGACTTCTTTTCCAATCAAATCAGCTGCTAATGGGATGTCTGAGGTTATTACTAAGTCTTTAGGGTTAGCCCGTTTTAGGATTTCGTTGTCAGCTATATCAAAGCCTCGAGGAACCTGGAAAAAGTTAATTTGTTTTATTTTAGGCAAAGGGACAGGCGAATTCGCGATAAAATTTAGTTCAGTTTTTGTTCTGATGCTGGCGCGACAAAGTATTTCTCTAATTGCCTTTGGGCAAGCGTCTGCGTCTACCCAAATAGTAATCAAAAGGTTTCTTTAAAAGTTCTTATGTCTACTTCGTGAGTCCACGCATTTTTGGGTTGCGAGTATAGGTGCATATAGGTCTCGCATATACCGTCAAGTCCAATCAAGCCGTCTTTACCAGCTGAAACGACATAATCTGGGTAATTCGATGCAATTTTTTCGCCCATTATTCCCCCATCAATTACAATGTGTCCTACGTGAATGCCCTTGGGCTGAAACTCTCGAGCTAGGCTTTGTGACAATGCTCTAAGCCCCGCTTTAGCTGCCGTAAAAGCTGAGAAGTTTGGTTTACCTCTGACTGAGGCGCTAGCTCCGGTGAAAAGCAAAGTGCCGGATTCTCGAGTTAACATTTTTGCAATAATTCTCTGTGAAAAGATGAATCCCCCTAATGTGCAAACCTTCCAAGCTTCTTCGAAATAGGAAGGCGACATCGTTATGAAATCTCCGGGAAAAGCGTTTCCAGCATTGTAGATAGCGAGGTCGATTGGACCGGTTTCTTCCGCTCTTTCGACAAGCGAATGGACCTCCTTAGAATCCGTCGCGTCGGCGCAAACGGCCGTTGCCTTGCCCCCTTCAATAGCTATAGTAGAGGCTATTTTTTCAAGAGCAGATTCGGTTCTACCAGAAATAAATACGTGAAGCCCGGCCCTTGCTGCATGCAACGACAAATTTGCTCCTAATCCCTCTAATGGTCCTGCACCAAGGATTACAGCTGTCTTTTTCACCCTATTAACAAATTTCCAGAAATGTAGACTAGATGGTACCGATTGTTTGAGCAGGGTTCCACGAAAAAATTCTGCCGATCCATAATTTCAAATAGTTTAGTTGCGTATTTGCCTAAGCACCCTTATCCTCTTTGAACTTTCAGTTTGTCCAGAAGAGGTTCTAGAATGAGTGATGTATATATTGTTGAGGCATGTCGAAGCGCTATTGGTAAACGAGGAAAAGGTTTAGCTGGGCTAAAACCAGCTGATCTATTGGGGTTAGTGCAGAAGGCTGCGATAAATCGAGCAAACATCGCTCCTGAAAATATTGATCAAGTTATCGGTGGCTGCGTTTCCCAAGTTGGAGAGCAGACTTTTAACATCGCGAGAATCGCATGGCTTTCTCAAGGATTACCTCTTGAGGTGCCATCCACCACGGTAGATGCCCAATGCGGATCGAGTCAACAGGCGACCTCAATGGCTGCAACAATGGTAGCTTCTGGAATAGAAGATGTGGTGATGAGTTGTGGTGTAGAGATGATGTCCAGGGTTCCATTGGGTTCGGCCATGAAAGATGGCAACCCGATGGGCGAGGATTACGGAAATCTTTATCAGCCCACAAGTCAATTTATGGGCGCTGCTATGATCGCTGAGGAATATCAAATAACTCGAAAAGACACAGATAGATTTGGCTTGGAAAGTCAGAATAAAGCCATACAGGCTTGGAAAGAAAAGAGGTTTGATCGAGAAATTGTTGAAGTAGCGTCGCCTATCTTGAACGAAAAATTTGAGCCCACCGGAGAAAAGAAAACTGTTGATCGCGATGAGGGGTTGAGAGAGACCTCACTCGAGTCGCTTGCTAGTCTCGATCCTGTGCCCGGACAAGATATACATACGGCTGGATCGAGCTCCCAAGTCTCGGATGGAGCCGCAGCAGTTATTATGGCATCTCAAAAAGCTTGTGATCGCTTCGATCTGAAACCACGCGCAAAAATCTTGGCTACTACGCTGGTTGGAGTAGATCCTGTTACGATGTTAAAAGGTCCTATACCTGCAACGAGGAAAGTTCTTGAGAGAGCCAATCTGACCATGGATGATATTGATATTTTCGAAGTAAACGAGGCTTTTGCTTCAGTGGTTCTAGCTTGGCAAAAAGATCTTGGTGCGGACCCTGAAAAAGTAAATGTGAACGGAGGGGCCATCGCACTCGGCCATCCGACTGGTAGCACTGGCGCCAGATTGATTACAACTGCACTGCACGAGTTGGAGCGCCGAGAAGGAAGATATGCATTAGTCGCAATGTGTTGCGGCGGGGGGCTGGGCACAGGAACCATTATAGAGCGATTATAAGCCTCTATAAAAATCTATGGCATTGCTGGGGCCTTTTTATCAAACTCAATATGAAGTCCTGTTAGTCCATGTAGCAATGCGTTTGCTGAGAATTCAGGCTCTGGTCCAACCGGCGAGAGTCTGAAGTTCTCAAGGCGCTCAAAGAGCACTTTAAATCCGATGTTCATTTCCCGACGACTTAGCGCCGCCCCAAGACAATGATGAACTCCTTTACCGAAAGCTACCTGATCCTTAAGGTTCTCTCTCGTGATATCAAATTTATCTGGCTCGGGGAACTTCTTTGCATCCTGATTCGCGGAGGCAAATCTAGCGAAAAGAATACTGTCTTTCGGTATTTTCACACCATGCATTTCGATATTCTTTGTTGTTCGGCGAAACATATTCGATGATGGGCTTGAATAGCGCAGAACCTCTTCTACAAAATTAGATATTATCTCGGGAGACGGATCATTCCTGATCATCTCATACTGGTCAGGATTCTTAATTAAGAGCAAGATGCCTTCAGTCAAAGACGCACTAGTTGTTTCATTTCCTGCAACTAAGATTTGGCTTAGCATGGAGAGGGATTCTGCGTTATCTAGAGGACGTTCTCCATCAATACTGGCGCATACTATCTTGGATAAAATATCGTCTTCGCTTTGCTTTCTCCTTTCCTCCATTTTCTCGACGAAATAGTGCTGAAATTCAACAACATCCCTAGCGGCTTTTAAAAGCCCATCCCTATTTAACTGCCCACTCAAATTCCCAATAAAGGCCTCAGTCCATTTTCTGAACAGCGGCAGATCAGATTCTGGCGCCCCCAATTGATTTACTATAACCCTCAGAGGCAGCGGCACACCAAATTCGTCAAGAAATTCACAGTGACCCTTATCGACGAATCCATCAATCAATTCATTTGAAATATTCTCTATAAATGGCTCAAGGGTTTTTAAGTTTTTCGGCGAGAATGCACCGTTTACAAATTTTCTATATCTAAGTTGTAGCGGCGGGTCTTCAGTGAGCATTGTAGGAACGTTTTCGTATCCCTGACTCATTATCGCTCGCAATTCTTTGTCTTCTGTTGAGTAAAGGGCTCTGCTCGAGGATAACATTCTACTTGAAAATGTCTCATGGTCCTTTGCCATGTTAACAACGTCCTCATACCTAGAAATAAAGAATATCCCTGAATTTGGATCGTGGAAGACAGGGGCCTCATTTCGCAGTCGCTCGTTCATTAGCCATGGGGACTTAAGAACCTCGGGGTCCATAGGGTTGATGTCGTGAATAGGACAGGTAGCAATATTTTTCAATTCGTCGTGCATAACTTCAATTCAAAAACGGCTCTTCTAAAGAATAACATGATAAGCCTTAATGTGTGACCCTAATCGGCTATACTTGCCGGAACGGTAATGTAATAAATCATGAGGTGTCTAATACATAAGCTTAGATACTCAATACTGCAGCGAGTTAAGGGAACTAAATTTTGAAACCTTATTCAGACCGAACACTTTGGTATGTGGTTTTTTTGCTAACGATCGCGGCAACCCTTTCTTTCATAGATAGACAAATATTGAACGTTATGATTGGACCGATAAAGCGAGATTTGGGCGGGCTTTCGGACACGGAAATCTCCCTGATTATTGGTCTCGCTTTTTCGGCCGTATACTCATTGACTACTTTGCCTTTGGCTCGGATTGCGGACCGATATAGTCGGCGAAATGTTATTGCCGCAGGGATATTCAGCTGGAGCCTGATGACAGCGCTGGCAGGTATGGCTAGCTCATTTTGGCAATTGTTCACTGCAAGAATGGGTGTCGGGATAGGTGAGGCGAGCCTGGGCCCAGCCTCAACCTCAATGTTAGCTGATTACTTTGATGAGTATCGTTTGCCTCTTGCATACGGCATCGTTGCTGCCGCTCCTTTTATCGGAACAGGGTTAGCAAATATTGTAGGCGGACCTCTTATCGATTATCTAGAGGCGCAGCCAAAAGTGATCTTGCCATTATTTGGAGAGATGTTTTCTTGGCAAACGGTGCTCGTGACGGTCGGACTCCCTGGAATCCTTCTAGCGGCGGTGATGTTCACGATTAAAGAACCACAAAGAGTTGGCTTCAGCGCTGAAAAAGACGAGGGATTCTCGTATAAGGAACTTTGGGAGTTTTGTTTGTCGAGAAAAAAATTCCTCTCTTATCTTTTCGTAGCTTACCTTTGTTTGTCAATTCAAGGTTTCGCTTTTCTTACTTGGATCGTAGAATTTTTTGTAAGAACGCATGAATGGACAAGAACAGAAATAGGTCTTTCATACGGGTTCATAGCTTTATTTTTTGGCACTTCTGGGAGTGTTTTAGCCGGATATTTTGCGGGGCGCCTAGTAGCAAAAGGAAGTCCGAATGCCCCCATGAGGGTATGTTTTTGGGGAACTCTTGGCCTAGCCCCTTTGGCAATTCTAATGCCGCTATTGGACAGTGCTTATCTGGCGCTAGCTTTTGTGGTGCCCATCACATTTTTTATGGGTGTCCCGCCGGGTCTGTCAAATGCTGCCTTACAGGCTATTTCTCCCAATCGATTGCGAGGTCAAATGATTGCGGTCTATCTGATCTGTGTAAGCTTTCTATCTTATTTATTCGCTCCTTTGATCATCGGATTGATGAATGATTATGTTTTTGGGCGAGAAGACGCGATCAATTTATCCTTGTCCTCGCTCGCAGCGCTGAACTACTCAATTGCTATCGTGTGCCTATTTTTCAGTTTTAAACCTATGGACGAGGCTATTAAGATGGCTAAGGAATTTACTTACTCCTCAAGCTAGGTTTTAACGAGGTTTCGCGCCTCCCCCTACTCGCAGGATTTCTCCGCTAACCCAAGAGGCTGCATCTGAACTAAGGTAAATGCAAGCCGAGGAAATATCTTCTGGAGTGCCTAGTCTGCCTAGAGGAATATTCCATTCTTCTAGAATGCTATCCAGTTGAGTTTCATCTTTCCCGATTGCTTTTAACATTACTTCGGTTGGGATCGCTCCGGGTGCTACTGCGTTTACTCGAATATCGGGTGCGAATTCGGCAGCAAAGGTCCATGTTAGAGAATTTGTACCAGCTTTCGCTGCTCCGTAATGCGCACTTCCAGGCACCGGTCCAGTCCCGGCTCCTGAGGTAATATTAATAATAGATCCTTTTTCCATATATCTCTCTGCAGTGAGGCACCCCTCGTAAATAGATGTTAGGTTAAGTGCTATGGTTTTATGCCATTCATCTCTTGGAAGCTCTTTTGCCGGCATCCGAAGAGGCGAACCTCCGGCATTATTGACCCAATCGGTTAATTTTCCGTACTCCTTGATAGCTGTGCTTCCTAGGTTATCCAGGTCCCTGCTCTTCGTTACATCAGCAGTAACCGCGATAGCTGCTCCGCCTGCTTCCCTAATCTTTTGCTCCACTTGTTTAATTTCTTCAGTTCTCCGAGCAGCGAGAATTACTTTAGCTCCAGCTTTTGCAAAATCCTCCGCAATGCCCTGACCTATTCCTCGTCCAGCGCCAGTAACTACAGCTACTCTTCCTTCAAGACTGTATCTACTAAGAATGTCCATGTCCTTTCCTACGCTACTTTTTCCGCCTGCCTTAACTTTTCTGTAAGTGCATTCAATTCATCTTCTAATTCTTTAGGTACTTTGTTTCCGTACGAGCGGTAGTACTCACGAATTAGCGGTATTTCTTCTAGCCAGCCTTCAATTTCTACCTTGAGCAACTTCTGCAGATCTCCCTCTGAGAGATTAAGGCCCTTGATATCGATGCTGTTTGGACTTGGCAGGTTACCTATCGGAGTTTCTATAGCGCTTGCTTTCCCTTCTATCCTATCAAATATCCATTTAAGCACTCTTGAGTTTTCGCCAAATCCTGGCCATACAAAATTGCCCCCCTCATCTTTTCTAAACCAGTTAACGTAGAAAATTTTCGGAAGGACTCCCTTATCTTTTTTCCCTATATTAATCCAATGCGACCAGTAGTCGGCCATGTTGTATCCACAAAAAGGGAGCATGGCCATAGGATCCCTTCGAAGTTCCCCTATTTTGCCATCAGCAGCAGCTGTTTTTTCGGATGAAACGATTGATCCAAAAAAGGTTCCTTGAACCCAGTCCCGCGCCTCGTTCACTAGAGGTACCACTGTTGCTCTCCTCCCCCCAAAAAGAATTGCACTGATAGGGAC
>JAYYDI010000045.1:0-12518 GCA_036161055.1 Pseudomonadota bacterium | reverse complement strand
AATCTGATTTCCTGAAACCGGAATGTGCCAAGAGTTTTCATAGTGTTGGGTATTATGAACGCCTGGATCGAAATCGTTAATCAAATTTACTACTTGCCAATCCATAAAGTCAGTTCCAAGAAAATTTTTACATTCTAGCTTTTTATGCTCACTGTGTAATCTAGCAAAATAGTACTTTTTATATCTCGGTATTAATTCCCGGGATTTGGGGCGGCAAGAATTAATTGATATCTCTTTATTTTATCGTTTCGGGTTGTGGTTACTTGAATCTTGTCCCCAGGTTCAAATTTTTCTAATTGCTCGAGAAGCGTATCTTCATCTGATACTAATTCTCCATTAATATCTATCAGAACGTCGCCCAAATGAATTTTACCTTGCTTATCATAACGGACTCCTACCATGCCAGCTCTTTCAGCGGGAAGCCCTTCAATAACCGAAAAAATTGCCACTCCACGCGCGCCGAGTCTTTTTGTCCAGTAATCTGATAATAATTCCACGCCCATTACTGGCCTTACTACCTTCCCATGCTCAATAAGCTGAGGCACTATATTTTTCAAAGTGTTTATTGGGATAGCGAAGCCAATTCCCGCGCTGGCACCAGTGGGTGACCGAATAGCTGTATTCACGCCTATTATTTGGCCACTTGAATTCAACAAAGGGCCTCCTGAGTTACCCGGATTTATGGCCGCGTCTGTCTGTATTACGTCTCGTATGGTTCTTTGATTTAGGGATTTTATTTCCCTGCCGAGGGCTGAGACGACACCAACAGTTAACGTAGAATCTAAACCGAAGGGGTTTCCAATTGCCAATACTTTTCTTCCCACAGCGAGGGCTGAAGAATCTCCCAAAGGAAGGGGCTCAAGGAGTTCTCCACTCGCGTCGATCTTCAGGAGAGCTATATCTTTCTCTGGTGCTGCTCCTATAACTTTTGCCTCATAGGTTCGATTAGAATGAGTGGTTATCGTGATCTTGTTTGCTCGATAGACCACATGGAAGTTCGTGACTATTATTCCTGACCGGTCCCATATAAACCCTGTGCCTGTGCCTTGCGGAATCTCCGAAACGTTGAGAGAAAATCGTTGTCTTCTTAATTTAGTATTTGTCACGAAAACCACACTGGGACTAGCTTTTTCGAATATCGCAGTGTTGTTCTTCTCGTCATTCGTAAACGGCAGTTCGATGGGACTTAAAGGTTTTTCTCTGTCTTTAATTGTGCTGCTTGAAGACAAACTATCTTTTTTATTGTCCTTTTCCCAACTTATACCAGTCGCAAATAACCCTGCACTACATATCAGGACAACTATTCCAATGAACAGATTACTTTTTAACATAAGCTCTAACGCGTTAACTTAGTTGTTCGATTTATTTTTTGTGCCGTGTCTAAGAATTTATTCAGATTGAAGATGTCCTCTGGAGCCAAAACTCCAACCGTTTGTTTGAGCCTCAAGGTGTTAAGAACGTAGCGATATCTTGCGCTGGCATATTGAAACTGGGAAAGAAATAAACTTCTTTGTGCGTTCAGCACGTCCACGATATTTCGGGTACCGACCTCGTATCCTGTCAAGGTTGCTTCGAGAGCACTCTCGCTTGATTCAATGCCTCGCTTCCCTGCGGACACCCTTGCTACGTCGGTATTAACTAATCTGAACAAATTGCGAGTATTCTCCACGACTTGTCTTCTTGTTAAATCTAGAATCTTGCGAGCGGCCTCTAAATCGTGTTTCGCTGTTCTTACTCCCGATCTCACTGCTCCTCCCTGAAAGACAGGCATGGAGAGATTAAGCGTTGCCGTTTGTTGATCAACCTCTTGTCCCAAGAAAGATATTCCTCCAGACTCGCTATGAGAGTATGAAACCTGCGCGTCGATTGTTGGTAGATGCCTTGACTTTGCTGCTTTAAGGCTCCTTTTCCCAGCACTAACGAGGGCTTCGTTTGCCTTAACCGTATAGTTATTTTTTAGAGCTTCCGCTACCCATTCGTCTTCGTTATTTGGATCTGGTGATTTCACAGGAAATTGATCGGAAAGGCCATACACGAATTCGAAGGCTCTTCCCGTGAGCCTGACCAGCGGCTCAAAGCTATTTGACTGCGCTCCTTCGTCTTCGATTACACTCACAGTGGAACTATCAAACGCAGCTTTTGATTCTAAAACGTCAGTGATAGCGACAAGTCCAACATCAAACCGCTGTTGAACTTGCTCGAGCTGACGTTTTACTGCCTCTCTCTTCGCAGCCGATGCAGAGAGCGCTGCCTCTCTTTCTAATATTCGGAAATAGACTTCCGCAACTCTTACTATAAGAGCTTGTTGCTCTAACGAAAACTTTGCTTGAGCTTCTGAACGTAAATCTTTAGAGCGCTGCAGCTGATACCATGATTCAAGTTTAAAGACGGGCTGGTTTAGGAAACCGGCCCATCCATTCTCGTTAAAATATGAAGTGGTGCTTGTGGGATTGGAAGGAAACTCTCTGCGATTATCTGATGTCTGCGCTCGGACGCCTATTTGGGGAAGAAGTTGCGAACGACTGAGCGGGACAACTTCTTTCCGAGAGAGATATCGAGCCTGCGCTGCCGCTAATTCGGGATCATTAGCAACTGATAACTCATAAATCTCTGACAAATTGCCTGCGAAAACAGTCTTCGAAAAGAGAACACATAACATAAAATACAGGAAAAGCAGATGATTTCTGATTGTTTTTCTATTGCCCGTCGTCATGAAGTTTTTCCTGCATATTTTTGAAGAGGATTTTCTGTTTGAGTATAGGTCTGATCATAACAAAATTACGCCCCGCTTCTCTTCAAGGGTTATTAGATAGCTTTATTATTGTAATCACGTTCGAATTCTAACCCAAACAAAAAGTTAGAACGACTTCAAAAGCTATGGAGAATCTTTCTCGATCGAAAGAGAAAATTCATACCCGTCGATTTCAAAGGAAAACCTTTGTTCTGTTTCCGTGAGGTTAAGTTGGGTAGCAAGAGTTTCGTTTTCGATATATTTTTCATGTTTTTTTATTACTGATTGAAGCTCGGGACCGACCTTAAAATAAAGTTTGATCCTGTCGCTCACTTTAAGTCCAGAATCTTTTCTAGACTTTTGAATTCTGTTTACCACTTCTCGAGCCTGACCCTGGGCTATCAGCTCGCTATCAAGCTTACAGTCCATGTCAATCGATATAAATTTGTTTGATACCGTGTTTGTTCCCTCTTTTGCTTCTCTAAAAACCAGGATTTCCTCCAAATTAAAGCACTCATTCTTTATCGTTATTTTCTCTTCAACCTGCAACCTGCTGATGTCGGACGAACTAAGCTCTTCGATCGCTCTTTTATACTCCTTAAAATCTTTCCCTAATCTTTTCCCTAATATTCGAGAGTTTGGCTTTGCATAAAGTTCTATGAAATTCTCTTCATCCGTTGAGTATTTGACTTTCTTCGCATTAAGTTCTTGTTGCAAGTAGTTTTCAAGTTTGGATATTTCCTTAAGCAGCTTTTTGTCTGGATGGATGATAGTAATTTCTGATACTGGGTATTTCGTTTTTAATTTCTCTTGATTGCGTTTCTGTCTTCCAAGCAAAATAACATGCTGGATTCGTTGGACAGCAGACTCTAAAAGAGGCTTTATCCGTTTTTTGCTTACCTCTGGGTAAGAGCAAAGGTGAACTGATTGTGGCAACTCTAAAGATGAAAAATCTTTAAGTTCTTGGTACAACGTTTCTGACAGGAAAGGAGCAAACGGTGCCATTGAGACGCTTAATTCAAAAAGTGCTTCATATAAAGTGTGATATGCCGAGAGTTTATCTCGAGCAGCTCCTTCAGCCCAGAACCTGGCTCGGTTTAGTCTAATATACCAATTCGTGAGGTCCTCGATGAACTCGAACAAGGCGGGCATTACATTATAAAGTCTGTAAGCTTCCATTTCATTAGCTACAGACTTTTTCAACGATTCTAGCTTGGATAGGACCCACTGATCCATGATGTTGCGAGATGGTGAGAGATTAGCCTCTGGTCGCCAATTATCGATCTCTGCGTAAGTATATAGAAATTTAAATGCGTTTAGCCAAGGAAGAAGCGCTCTCCGTACCATATCTTTTACACCTTCATCGGAGAACCGTTGCTCTTCACCTTTAACCAGTCCAGAGTTGATAAGGTAGAGCCTTAATGCATCGGCGCCGAATGTCTCCATTAGCTCTTCGGGCGGAGAATAATTCTTCAGACTTTTAGACATTTTTTTTCCGTCTTCAGCCATCACAATTCCATTCACGACAACATTTTTGAATGGGTTCTTTCGAAATAGTGCGTTACCCAGAACTATAAGAGTGTAAAACCATCCACGTGTCTGATCTAATCCTTCTGCTATAAATTCAGCTGGGAATCCTCGATTGAAAGTTTCTTGATTTTCAAAAGGATAATGCAGTTGAGCGTAAGGCATAGATCCAGATTCGAACCAACAATCAACCACCTCCTCGACTCTGCGATACACGCCTTGCTCTCCAGAGACTCGGAATGTTACCGGGTCAACATTTTCTCTATGGAGATCATGTAGCTCGATTCCGCTCAAAGACTTCAATTCATTTATTGAACCTACACAAATACTCTTCCCAGTTTCATCATTAATCCAAATCGGCAGCGGTGTTCCCCAGTAGCGATTTCTGGAAATTGCCCAATCAATTGCCCCTTCCAACCATTTTCCCATGCGGCCGCTTTTAAGATGTCCTGGTACCCAATTTATCTCCGCGTTAGCTTCGAGGAGTTGTTCTCTGAACTCTTCTACTTTCACATACCAGCTATCAATTGTTCGATATATAATAGGACTATTGCTTCGAGGGCAAAAAGGGTAATTGTGCTGAATGACCTCTTGTTTAAAAAGCAGACCTTTTTCCCGAATAGCCTTGGCTATATCTTTATCCGCGTCTTTAACATAAATTCCTGCAAAATCTTTAACCGTTGACGTAAACTTGCCCGACATATCAATTGGACATACTGGAGGTGCGTCTATTTCGGCTTTCTGGAATATTCGATAGTCGTCCTCACCGAAAGCAGGCGCTTGATGAACTATTCCTGTTCCATTTTCTGGAGTGACGTAATCGTCTTCCAATATACAAAACCCGCCAAATTGTTCGTGATCTTTGAAAAAATCAAAAATCGGGAGATATTTTTTCCCTACTAGATCTAATCCTTTCAACTTGTTGATTAATTCAAAATTCCCGCTATCTTTTAGTAAATCTCGAGCATAGTGCTCCGAAACTATCAAAGATTTACTGGAACTAAGATCTTTGACTTCGACATATTCAATATCTTTTCCGACACATAGCGCAAGGTTTGACGGAAGAGTCCAAGGAGTCGTGGTCCAAGCAGCCACATATTTATCCTCTGACTTCAGTTTGAAGAGAACGGTTAGGGCCGGATCTTGCACGCTTTTATAGTTAGAGCCTGCTTCGAAGTTTGAAAGCACCGTCCCAAGTTCCGTCGAAAATGGCACGACTTTTTCTCCTTTATAAATCAGGCTCTGCTCCCAAAGTTGCTTGACAACCCACCAAACGGACTCCATGTACCAAGGGTCCATAGTTTTGTAGTCGTTATCAAAATCTACCCATCTCCCTATTCTTTCTATCGTTTTTTGCCATTGGCTTGTGTAGCGCTGAACAATTTTTCTACATTCATCGTTGTAACCTTTGACGCCGAGTTGTTTTACTGCGTCGGTAGAAGACATTCCTAATGACTTATCGATTTCATGCTCGATCGGAAGTCCATGACAATCCCATCCAAATCTTCGTTGAACAAACTTTCCTTTCATCGTCCAATATCTTGGAACTGCGTCTTTGAGAATAGAACCAACTAGATGTCCATGATGAGGAAGCCCGGTCGCGAACGGCGGGCCGTCATAAAAAATGTAGGGGTTTGAGCTTGGGTTCTTCTCGAGGCTCTTCTTAAAGATCTTTTCTTCGGTCCAAAACTTGAGCAAACGATGCTCGGCATCAACAAAATTAAAGTTTTCTTCGTTCGGTTTGATTCTATCTTTCATTAGATTTCTAATTGTTCGTGCTGATGCTTGGCGGAAGTGCTATCTCATGATTCCCTGACTTATAGCTGTAAATACAATTTCTTTGAGAGAGGACGCGCAAGGATTGATTATCTTTTGCAGGATAGTGTATGCGACACATTTGTCAAGAATTAGAGCTCAATGAACTGTTATCTTGGACACTTGTAACGCTCCCTCGTGAGTTTATTTTTTCCAGAACTCTCGCTATTAATTTTTCAATCTTATAAGTTGTATACCAAGCCGGTGAATTTTCGTGTTCAACAACGCTCGTTCCCGTCATGTTAAAGTGCCAACCCTCAGAAACAGATTTTTTGTATATCAGTTCGAGCTTTTTCCAACAATCGCCATTCATAAGCGGGTGAACGCAGGCGATGGTAATATTTTTTGCCCCTTGCTTTTTGAGTTCTTGGATGGATGATACTACCGATCCGCCAGTATCAACGATGTCGTCAACAAGAAGAACATCTCGGTCTTTTACTTCTCCGATGAGATTCGAGGTAAAAATCGAATTTGCTTTGGAATAGTCTCTTTCTTTGGAAAGCGCTGCAAGATCAGCCGATAGTTCCTCTGAAAAAGCTCTTGCTCGTTCTAGGTATCCAACATCTGGAGACACCACAACATCAAAAGATTTGTGATTGCTTTTGATCCATTTACTGAAATGATTTGTAAGAAAGACGTTCTCGAGATGCGCTAGGGAGGGATTGAACATGCCGGCTATTGAATCATTATGGATCTCCACACTCATGACTCTGCTTACCCCAGCGCTTTGAAGAAGTCTAGCGAAAAGACCTGCGCTGATTCCTTCTCTACTTCTCCCTTTTCGTTTGTCTTGTCGAGCGCCGGGGTAATAAGGCAAGACGGCTGTAATATATTGAGCGTCCGATAATGCGGCAGCCTCAACGGCGTGAAGTAGCATTAGGAACCTGTCATAGACACTTCGCTCATCCTGTTTGCCAACAGCCGATTGGAAGATATAAACGTCATGTCCTCTGACGTTTGACTTTATTTCGAATTTGCCCTCCCCGCATGCAAACCAAGTCTCTTTGGTTGTAAGCAAATCTATTCCCATCTCACTAGCTACCGAATGTGCAAACTTTCGGCCTGAATCACAGGCCATCAGAGCTATTGGCGCACGCCTATTTTCATTTGGTTTTTTTTTCATTGCGAGTCGACCTATTTTTTTCTATTATTTTTTTAATCGTCCTAATAAGGAGATGGTGCTCTAGCCGGTGTGCTTTTGTGGCCAGATAAGCCGGTGTCTCGTTCCCACTTATTGGAATTGTTGGTTGCGACAAAATTTCCTCCTTATCATACTCAGAGTTCACTAGATCCACGGTACCACCTGGCAGATATTCCCTGTCTTTTTTAAGACTCCTTTACATACTATTGATCCATACATCCCTTTTCCGTCATATTTTGGCAATAAGGAGGGATGGATATTAACTATTTTACACTCAAAGGAGTTAATAATAGAGCCACTTAGTTTCTTAATATATGCTGCCTAAACTCGGAGCTCGTAATTATTTTCGCTCAGTAACAAGGAGATTCTGGTGTTCCGAATCTGCACATTTGGCCTACCTCCCCAGAAATATGATAGAACCGGATACCGAGATTGTTCCCCCTGATAATTGCCTTAAAATTAGATCCGTTGTAAAACGCAAGAACCGCAATTCTAAAAAAATCTCCCTACTTGAGGGGGTTTTGAGGTTTTAGCTAAGGATTTTCCGAAGTATATTTTTTTGAACTTTCCCCATCGCGTTTCTTGGGAGTTCATCATGGAAAAAGACCCCTTTTGGAATTTTAAAACTTGCGATCTTACTCTTCATTTTGTTTATTACCGTAACTTCATCGAGTCGCGCATTTTCTTCTAAAACAATTACAGCGACCACTTGCTCTCCAAAATCAGAATGAGGCAACCCAACAACGGCCGATTCTTTAACTTCAGGAAAGGAGTCAATTATCAATTCAATTTCTTTCGGAAATACGTTTAAGCCTCCGGAGATTATTATATCTTTTTTACGACCTATCAGAAAAAGATAACCCTCTCGGTCAATGTATCCTAGATCTCCAGTTCTGAAAAATCCATCCTCAGTAAAATCTCCAGATTTGTACTCCTCTCGTTTCCAATATCCTGCGAAAACGTTTTGTCCTTTTACTTCGATTTCACCTGCTTCGGTCGCTGCAGCGATATAGCCAGACTCATTCCGGACACGTATTTGAACTCCTTCAAGAGCTATGCCGACTGATCCAAATTTCCTCTGTCCCCGTAATGGGTTACTGGTGTTCATGCCTGTCTCGGTCATTCCGTAGCGCTCAACGATTTCGTGTCCGGTTTTTTTCTTAAAATCTAGGGAGGTCCGTTCCAGGAGTGGCGCGGAACCGCTAATAAAAATTCTTATTTGCCTGCAAGTTTCTTTTGTCAGGGAACTATCGGAGAGCAATCGGACGTAGTAAGTTGGAACTCCCATGAATACGGTTGCTTTCGGTAAAATTTTGATGACCTCTTTAGCGGAGAACTTATCTAGGTAAATTATCGAACTTCCGTTCAATAAAGGCAGATTGAGGCCAACGAACAGACCATGCACATGGAAAACAGGCAGCGCATGTAATAGGGTGTCATCTTGTGACCAGTTCCAAGCGTTAGTAAGGGCTCGCGCATTTGAAATTAAATTCTTATGACTAATAAGTGCACCTTTTGGTTTGCCTGTGGTTCCAGAGGTATAAAGCATTGCTGCTGCAGCATCTCCAGACGATTTCTCTGCCTCGTAATTAACCTCGGGACTTTTTATATTTTCACTATTAGCGATGAGTTCATCTAGGATCACAATATTTGACGTCTTTGTGAATAGTTCAAAGGTTTTTTTTCTCTGGTTATCAGTGATTATAATTTTTGGGTTTGCGTCAGCTGAAAAGAATTCTAATTCGGCTTTTAGATATTGTGTGTTCAAGGGGATATAAACTATTCCGGATCTTAGGCATGCAAGATAGAGCACAACTACATTTACACTTTTTTCAACCTGCACAAAAATTCTATCGCCAGAAACTAAACCTCGTTCAGCTAGATGTGTTGCGACTAAACTACTAAGATGATCTATATCCGCATAGCTATATATGACTTCAGAATTAGGCGATACTAAAAAAGGCTTTGAATCTACAAATCGTTCTTTTGCGTTTTCGTAAAGATTCATATTGTGACTTCAAACCAACTAGAGTTGAAAATGGTAACAAAAAAAAGGTGCAAGGTGAGAAAACCCTCGTTCTTCAAAAAAACTCAAATCTTTTTAGCCTTGGTTTTTTGCCTGAGTCATTACGCGCCTGCTGACAGTGACCCAATTTTTGAGGGGTGGTCTAGAGCCTCGCCTCTAGGAGCGAAGAATGCAGCAGTTTATGGAAGGTTCTACAATCCAACCAAAGAAAAAATTGAACTGTCAGAAGTAGTATTCGGATATTCTGAGAGTGCATTCTTGCACCAGATAATTCGAGAAGAGGGGGTTGCCAAAATGAGATCGGTAGATCTGTCGCTTGGCCCGAAACAGGAATTTTATCTAGAACCCGGTGGGATTCATATTATGCTGATAAACCTCGCCTCTCCACTAGAGTCGGGTTGTGCTTACCCTCTCGACTTTAAATGGAGAAATGGGCTAATCACGACTGCACAGTTTTTTGTTGGCGAAATAAATCAAAACTCTAGAGTGGTTCCTGAATCCATCACAAGTTGTCCTAAGTAAAATAGTCGTATCCTGATCGTTTTTTTCCCATAAAAGCATGTTATCTTATTTCAGGCGCCATAAGTTTAAGGATTTTCGTGGTGTTTTCATCTTGGAAAAAGCTAGAAGAAGAGAAACCAGCACTCGCAGAATTCGGTGCAGCGCGATTAGATGGGAAAGTCGCGTATCTCGCAACGACGCGTTCGGACGGAAGACCCAGAGCTCATCCAGTCACGCCCGTTATTGGTGGTGGCTATATTTTCGTTTTCTTAAACGCGGGCTCCCCGCGGACCACTGACTTGTTAGTTAAGCCGGATTTTTCTTTGCACTGTTTCATGAATGATAGCTCCGGAAGTAGCGGAGAATTCCAAGTTAATGGACGGGCGAGGAAAATTGAGGATGCGGCTTTAAGGTCTCTAGCCGAGTCGTTCTCAAACTTCAGGCCAGCGACAAGCTCAAATTTATTTGAGCTTTTGATTACGGATGCTCTTTCTACAATTTATCGAGGTGGCAGACCCTTAAGAGATCGCTGGGCCGCAAATAACAAAGAACAAATAAAAAAATAAAAAGCTAAATGGATAAAAGTGCTAAGTCTAACGAGACTATTTCTGTTGTTAATCTCATTGATTACAACGTTCCTACCATTGGTGTGGGCTTTATGTTTTTCCTTGTGAGCTTATATCTGATGAAATTTGCAACCGATATTTTGCTCATTTCTCCGGTAGTTATGGGTTTCATATTCGGCTTGTCTAGGATTTGGGACGCAATAACTGATCCGCTTGCAGGTTATCTCAGTGATAGAACAAATTTTTCTATGGGTAGACGTCGTCCATGGATGATAGTGTCCGCTCCATTTATTTGCTTCTCTTTTCTTATGATTTGGTACCAGCCTGTTGAGCTGAGCGTTGAATTTGCTAGTCTTTGGATTGCAGTTGCCGTGCTTCTATTTTACTCTTCCATGACTGCTTTTAATGTTCCCCATCATTCGCTGGGTGCAGAATTATCTCCGAATTATCACGAGCGAACAAAAGTCTTCGGTGTTCGTCATATGGTTTGGAACTGTGGTTCCCTTTTGGCCCTTTTGGCTATGCATCAGTTAATCGTGGGCAATAATCCAAAAAAAGATGCATTCGACATCGCACTAATCGCTGGGCTTATAACTTTTGCCTTGATCACTTGGACCGTCTTTCGTACTCAGGAGAGAAAGGAATATCAAGGAAGGGGCGAAAAAAATCCATTCATCGCTTTCTCAGACGTCCTGAAGAATAAGCATGCAGTTCTGCTTCTTGTTGTTTTTTTCATAGAGAATTTAGGCTTTGCAACAATCGGAATCTTGACCCCTTACGTTGCGGAGTACATTGTTTTGAGGCCGGACCGAACAGCTATTTATATTTTTACGTATTTAATACCATGTATTTTGTCAGTTCCACTCTGGATAGCCGTATCTAAGCGTATCGGAAAGAAAAAGACTTGGTTGATATCGATGGGCCTAACTGGGTTTGGATTCGGTGGAATGTTTTTTCTTTACCCGGGAGCAGACGCCTTGATCCTGATACTAGCCTTTCTTTGTGGAGTTGGAGGAGGGAGCGGCGCTGCGATGGCTCCATCAATTCAATCTGATGTCATTGATTATGACGAATACTTGACTGGGAAACGTAAAGAAGGGACATACTTCGCTAGTTGGAATCTCGTTTTTAAAACTGCAACCGGAATAACATTTATGATCACAGGCTTTGTTTTAGGCGCCTCAGGATTCGTGCCTAATCAGGATCAAACAGAAACCGCAAAATTCGCGATATTAGTTTTGTACGCTCTTTTCCCTTTCTTCTGTTATCTAATCGGAGGAATAATATTAACAAGATTTTCTTTAAACGAATCGGCACACCTGAAAATTCGCCAAGCGCTTTCCTGAGTTTGTTATGAACGCAAGTTTTCAGAAAATTTTTCGATCAAGAGGCTTTTAAGGAAAGGCAGTGGCACCGGACCTTGATCAACTATAAGTTGATTTAAGGCTTTTCCGCAGAATTCGGATGAGCTTTTTTCGAGACATTTTCTTTTCATTTCATTAAAAAAGATTTTTCCCAAATTTATTGATAAAAAGAGACCAGGTTTCGCTCGCAACTGTTCTAGAAAAAGGTGCTCTCTGTTAGCTGAGTAAGAAGAGTTTTTTTTGAGATATTTTCTCCCCCGCTCACTCGTCCACTTCCCCGAGTGGATATTGAGATCGATTAACCCCAGAACAACTAATAGTCTGCTGAAACGAAGATATGCTCTCGAGTTTTCTCTGTCTGATTTAACCAGTTCGTTCAATGAATACGCAGCCCAGCCTAAATTGTAAGAGGGAAGATAAAGAAGGTTTGCTAATGATATTGTATTTTTTTCTTGGATTGCTCCAGCACCTGGCAGACCAAAAAAAGCGGCTAGAGCGATTGTTTCGTCTTTCGGCAAGGTTTCTGGGTTGTCAATATTAATCCGAAGAACTCCATCGCGATAATGGAAAGAAAAATTTGCTTCCCTTTCCCCAACTATCTTAAGGTCTGACCCTGAATAATTTTCAAGTACTGAAAGAGCCAGATTCTCTGTGTTTTTTAACTTAGAGACCAGAAGGTCAAGATATTTCTGACGACCATCATCATTAGATTCAAAGAATAATGATTTAGGGCTTTCAGTTTGACCGAGAATTGGGGGGGCTAAAAATTCGGATCGTCTTTCACGCAAGTTTTTCTCAATCTCTTCTTTCTCTCTCATAAGCATCGAGGAACAGCGTTCCAGAGGGT
>JAYYDI010000044.1:0-6508 GCA_036161055.1 Pseudomonadota bacterium | reverse complement strand
GACTGGGACCGCCACTTTCAGCGCCGCTGGTATAACAAACGAGTCGATCGCGAGTTCGACCTTAGGACCCGAAAAAGCCAGGGTTTCCTTCAGCGCGTCAGTATCTTCGGGCCCAACCGCCGGCATTAACCCTTCAGGAGGATCTGATGTTTACGCAGTGACGCTCACTGGTGAGGATTCACTGGCGACCGACGGGATTAAAACAACCCCTGAAATATCATCTACCACACCCTTGACTGTTAATCTGATAGAAGACAAAAAAGACAATATTGATTATTTCTCGGTTCTTCAAGATTTTGTGTCGGCACTATCTTCTAATGACAGAGGTCAAATTGGCAGGGCGGTGAGCGAGTTAACCGGAGTTCAGGAGCGACTCTCTATTACGATGGGAGACGTGGGATCGAGTCTAAACAATATTGACCGACAAAACGGAATCAATAGTGATGTCAGGCTACAGATTGATCAGATTCTGGCGTCAGAAAGAGATCTGGATTATGCCAAGGCAGTCACGCAGTTTAACCAAGAGATTGTTAGACTGGAGGCAACCCAAGCTAGCTTTGCTAGGATCGCTCAACTTTCTTTGTTCCAATATCTTAGCTAATAAATGCTCTGCTAGCCTGTTCCTGCTGCTCGTTTCTCTCGATCGTTGGCAAGCTAATACCGTCTATAGGCACGAGTAGCGTGTTAACACCTTTCTCGAGCTCTTTTACTAAAAGAGATAGCTCAATCAGATCCTCTGAAAGAGGGACCCGTAAATTTTCCTCTAAGGTTTCTTTTATGTAATCGAAAAGATCGTCAATATGCCCGCGCAAGCTCGGTACGGGGATCAAGCAAAGATTCTTGTAAAGCAGGCCAGAAAGATTTAGCCCGTGTTTTATAGACGGAACCGTTCTGTCATAGCGATGCATCGATGCATGATCTGTTGCTGTTTTCAGGCTATGCTTGAGTGATCGGAAGAGAAAGTTCATTTCTTCTTCGTTCTTGTGACCGAATTCGGCAATGTCGTCTTTTAGTGATTTGAACTGAGTCATTTTGATGCCATTCATTCCTTCAACTAACCTATCGGTAAAATAGCTAAATACTTTAGATTACAGGACACTTTTCGTATTTGGTCTCCAAGCAGCGGTCCGCTAGTGAATTCGAAATCTCAATTTCGTCGCTATCCACATGTAATCGAGCATATTCTACTAGTTCTTCAGCGTCTTCGTGCCCATTCCGGGCAGATAACTTAGACCACAATAGCGCTAGTTTATACTCTTCTTCGGTTGCGCCGCCTTGGTTGAAGAGTGCGCCAAAACGTGAATTGTTGGTTTTAGCTTTCTTTCCCTCGCCTGCTAGAAGCATATAGGAATACATGTACTGACTTTTTGCGTCACCGGCTCTCGCTCCATCTCGAAAATGTATTCTCGCTCTTTCGGGATTCTTGGCAGCGCTATCACCGTTATAAAAAATTAGTCCCAGCATATAATGCGATGGTCCCAGGCCTTGTTCGGCGGCTCGTGTGAACCATCTTTTCGCTATAGTGAAGTTTTGACTTAGGCCATGTCCCCGGTAATTGAGCATACCCAGGTTGTGCTCGGCTTCCGCGAGCCCTTGTTCGGCGGCTCGTGTGTACCAGGTTATAGCGTTAGCGTAGCTCCGCTTAACTCCGAAGCCATTTTGATAGAGAAAACCAATGTTATTCTGGGCCTCTGCAATTCCTTCCTCGGCCATTGGTTTAAAGGATCTAAATGCGGTTGCGAAATGATTTCTGTCAATAGCATTTAACCCCGCCAGGAACGGCTCCGCAAAAGCTGGGTTAATTTTTGATACGACCATCATTAAAGTGATCAAAACGAGGCGAGTAAACATTAATCTTTTTACCATTATTTGTTTAGAACATTATATTCAGTTTCTTCATTTCTAAGATCGTCTTCAAGGGCTAAAACTTTAGTGAAGAGGTCTCCTTCCGTAATAGCTCCGACCAATCTTTTCTCCTCTAATATGGGAATACTCTCCCCCACGAAGTTAGAGGCTATTTCGATAGCATCTGTGAGAGCGTTGTCCGACGAGAGGGTGACCGGGTTCTGCTCTATCCTATCCATATAATTATCTCGATCTTCAACAAGGGATAAGATATTTATTTTCCCGAGCAAAAACTGCTCGTCATCTACGATGTAGGCTTCTGTCATCTGTTTCTCGGTCATTGCATTAAGGATCTTTTGTCCTTTTGTTCCGGGGTTAAAAGTCAGATGGTCACTGAATTCAATTTCGCTCACGCTTATCTGAGTCATCTGCGTGTATTCTCTTCCTCGGCTTAAATCAATGCCACGATCTAGAAGTTGTCGATCAAAAAATGACAATCCGAATAATTTATAAGTCAGAGTTGAGCATAAAGTTACTGAAAGCAGGGCCATAAGAGCGTATTGGTAGGAACCCGTAAGTTCCAGAACAATAAGTACCGCGGTTAGAGGGGCTCCAATTACGGATGATCCCACAGCAGCCAGTGTTGCGAGAGCGATTATGGTGCCATAGTCAGAGGAAAAACCTGCCTGCATCAAAAACGCCGAAAGCACCCCGCCAAGGGCCGCGCCAACAAATAGGGCGGGACCGAATACTCCCCCAAAAAATCCAAAACCTATACATAGCGCAGTTACAAATATCTTTACAATCATCAGGAGTAAAAGAAAGCTCAGTTCATAGTTGGCAGACAGCATTTGATTGATCTCGTAGTTCCCCAGCCCCAGGACTTCGGGCACAAAAACTCCGATCGAACCGACGACGATAGCTGTTCCAAAAATCAAAGTGTTGAAACGATATTTTCCGCTTGCCGCTACTTTTTGGCAGCTCCTTAGCGAGACCATATAAAAAATGGCTATGCCCGAGCATATGGGTGCGAAGATGATGACAAATGGAAGAACGGCTACTAGATCAAGATCTGAACTGGGGACTTGGAACGTAAGATTCGCATCGAATAGGTAGCGGTTGGTTGCAGCTGCTACTATTGAGGCAACTGATATCGGAGCCAAGCCTCCAATCGAAAAACGTCTCAGAAGAGCTTCATGGGCAAATATTATTCCAGCAATCGGGGCCCCAAAACCAGAGGAAATTGCAGCGGCAGCTCCGCACGCGATCAATACATCCTTTCGAATGAATTTGCCGCTCAATTTTGAGATTATCGTTGCTAGGGTTGCTCCAAAATGAACCAAAGGACCATACTGGCCGACTGAGGCTCCACCTCCAGCAGATATGAAAGCCGCTATTGTCGAACCGAGTCCGACTCTGACATCTACACCGACTTTTGGTTGATGTAGGGCGTATATGCTATCTGCAGGCCCCGACCATTTTGTTACACCAAGCGTCTTTCTAACTAAGATAATGAGCCCCGCCGAAATCAGCATAAAGACGATGGGCACAACAGAGTACTTATTTTCCCCTAAATTCAGGGTCAGCAGTTTAACGTCTCGCAAAGATAGTAGGTATCTCGCTCCCTCCACAAAGTAATGAGCAGTAATAGCGACCAGTACCCCAACGACTAGCGCTAGGAGTGTTTGAGCTAACAGGCTAGAAAATATTTCTTTGCTCATGTTTTAGTTCCCCCTTTTTTATGCTGAAACTAATAGAAATAGCCTCAGTCTTTATTTCGGAATTTCAGAATCATTTGGCTTAGGCGTACTTTGGCCCTTACCCTCATTTTTTTCATCGGTTGTGTGCTCGATTTCAAAAATTTCTCTCGAGTGCTTGACAAGCTCTTCAACTTGCTCGTCAGCTAGACCAAGGTTCTGTCCTACATTTCGAATCATTAAAAGTTCCTTCCTGTCAATGTTCCCATCGCCCAAAGCGTCGTCGATCACCACCTGAAGAGATTCTCGCTTTCGCCTCATTTGTTCTGAGAATGCTGATGCTAAAATACCTGATGGAAGAGCCACCATACCGATTCCCAAAACTGTGACGAGGGACCCTAAAATTTGACCTAAACTAGAAATCGGGTAGACATCCCCGTAGCCTACGGTTGTCAGCGCGGCGATGGCCCACCACATTGCCTGAGGTATCGAACCAAATTTGTCTGGTTGGACATCTCTTTCAGCTATATAAAGAGCTGATGCAGCCAGTATCAGAATGACAATCATTATTACGAAGATTCCCCCTAGATTCTTTCTCTCTTCGTGGAGCACGGTCAGTAGCAATTCAAAAGAGGTAAAATATCGCGTTAGCTTGAAGACTCGAAGCAAACGCAGAACTCTCAGAAATCTTAAATCAATGCCGGGGAATATCAGTTGCAGAAGAGACGGCAAGAAAGCCAGTAAATCGATAATGGCAAGGGGCGTTGATGCGTATCTGATTCGAACAGAGAAATTGCTTCTGACGACTCCATTCTCGTCTTTTTTTTCAACGCAGGACCAAAGCCTTAACACATATTCGGTAGCAAATATCAGCGTAGATCCAATTTCAATGGTTAGGAACAAGCCTCTATACTTCTCTTCAATCGAAGCCACTGATTCCAAAACAATGCAAATGATGTTGATGAGAATGAGTACGACAACGGATATCGAGAATATTCTAGATACGAGATCTCCTGGATCCGTAATCTCTAAGATGTTGTGAATACGGGATCTCATGGGGCCCCTATCTACTATTTTTACTTACGTAGTATAGGGCTAAAACCGGAAAGTTTTAACTATCTATTAGTATCTCTATTCTTCTATTCTGGGATCTTCCGTCTGACGTGTCGTTGGAGGCAACTGGTTTAGTGTCCGCGAAGCCGAGAACGTTAATCCTGTCGCTGTCTATCGGCGCCGACGCCATAAAGTAGTCTGCAACTGCAGCGGCTCTCGCAGCAGAGAGATCCCAGTTAGAATTAAAGCGTTCACTAAACGCCATCGGTATATTGTCCGTGTGTCCTGAGACAGTTATTTTTCCCCTCGAGCTGGAGATAGTCTCGGCTACTTCAGCAAGGGTTGGAAGAAAATTAGTTCGAAGTTGGGCGTACCCTGATTGAAAAGAGCCTTGAGCAGACAATTGGATAAGTATTTGGTCACCCATTTTTTCAACCTTCGCAAGGCCTTGGTCTATTTGTGATTTTAGATCTGCCCTGATCTTCTTAAATTGATCATTAATCCGCGTCTCTTGTTCTTGCAGTTTTAATTCTTGTTCATCTGAGTCACCCTGGTTGAACTTAACCTCAATCTCGCTCTCTATGTACGACTGGGCCTCCGCAATACGCGCATAAATTTCAAGTGTATCTTGATCTATTTGTCCCTTGCTTCTTTCTCCGTCTGTTTTTGATTCGCTGTCATCGGTCAGATCTTCCGTGACGTTCACCACAAGTTTCCCATCGACGGTATTTAGCTCAACTTTTCCCTTCGCAATTTCTTTTTTAAATGCCTCTTCTAGTTTCTCTAAGTCAGAATTCGTTGTTTCAGTCCCTATGTTAGCGGTTGATTTCAACTCGACGTCTTGGGGGTCCTCGCTCTGTGTGTCTTCTTGCACATTTACAATTATCGAAGGATCTACTTTAGATGTTTTGAAGTTCTGAGCAATTATATTTTGAGCCATTGGCGGCTCAACGCTGGGTACCTCTCGTTGAACTCCGAAAGAGTTTGACATCGAGCCGGATACCTCTTTGAAAATGGATGGCGTTTCCATCTCCACGAACGAAAGTATGAGAACGAAAAAAGCCATTAGCAGGGTAGCCATATCTGCAAAGGTAGCCATCCACGCCGGCGCCATAGAGGGGCAAGCCGGGCAAGTTCCCTTAACCTCGTCCGGAGGTCGCGGGATGGATGGTTCTGCCTCCTCTAGCTCCTCTTCTATACTTTCGTCACTTTCCAGCTCTTCGGGATTGACTTGTTCCTCAGCCATCGACGATTACCTCAATTCTTCTATTCCTCGCCCTGCCCGCCGCGGTGTCATTTGTCTCGATAGGTTTGCTGTCTGCAAAGCCTGCAATAGATAACCGGCCAGGCTCAAGCCCTGTATTGTCAATAATGTAATTAGCCACTGAGGCCGACCTTGCTGATGATAAATCCCAATTTGATTTAAAGCGTTCGCTAAACCCGATAGGCACATTGTCGGTATGCCCCTCCACTCTAATTATTCCTCCTACATCATTGATGGCAGCGCCTACGCTGCCAAGCGTCCCTTCGAAAGAGGCTCTGAGATCCGCGCTTCCAGAAGAAAAACTATCTTGTTGTCCTAATCTGATGATGATTTTGTCACCGTCTTTTTCAACCTCTGCCAACCCCTGAGCGATCTCGGTTTGTAGCGCTGAGCGGATTTTTCTTAGCCGGTCATCCGTGTCTCGAGAACTGCCCTCGGCTTTTTTTTCACCTTCGACTGGACGTTGCACGATGATTGGATTTGGAATATCAGCTTGGATATCAGTAATTTTCTTCGCTATTTCTAAATGCTCTTGCGGTACCTGCCCACCCAGAGACTGTCCTTGAGCTCCAGAGGTTGCCTGTTGATTAGGAGAAAGCAGTTCGACCATGATCTCTTGTCCTTCCATCCTAACCCGAACTTGTCCCTT
>JAYYDI010000043.1:0-4264 GCA_036161055.1 Pseudomonadota bacterium | reverse complement strand
AACTACTCCCGTATTCAAGATCAAAGTGCCTCGAGTAACTTTCATGCGGCAATTTTCCTGGCTTTCTAGCCAATATAAGAGGCACCTTGAGATCTAGGGCTATAGGAGAAGAAAAAATAAAACCTCGACTTTCAATGGCTACTAACAGATCAGGTTCAAATTTCCTTGAGATGTCCGTTATTCGATCACAGGCTTTTTTGAATGCGAATGGATTCTCTAGTAAGCTCGTGATATCCCTAAATTTAACACCCTGAATCGGAAAATCCTCGACATACCGAATATGTCGCTTTATATCGAGAGGATCATCCATTTTATTTTCTCAACCTCACTTTTTGGTTTCGGCAAAGCCTAAAAAAGGCTTGTCTTTATAATAGCAGTGAACAAAGGTAGCGGGTCTATTTTAAAAAAAATCAACTCCTTTAAGCACGAAACTGAGATCTCTCAAATCGTTATCAGCATTGCTCCAGTGGCTAGTCGTTATTTCAAGCTCTGTCTCCTCTTTACTAAATATCTGAGCTTGCGCCTTTATGACAAAAGTGCCACCCTCTATCTCTTGGGTACACAATTTTGACCCTCCTAGAGAAATCCTAACGGTTGCAGGCGAGGAGCCCTCGGGGCGCCAGCCCTCTAGTCTGAACAGCGAAGTTCGTTGATAGGGCCTTAGTTTTGTGACAAATCTGGGTCCAACCCACCCGTCATCCCAATAATCTTCGCTTTTTGAAATCTGGTTTACACCCGATAAGGGTATGCGATCGAAATCCAATTTTTTTTCTGATCTGATCTTCCCGCGCAGGAAGGACTCAGCTTTTTTAATTAAGCGTCTAATCTGAATTTTTTGGGAATGGGAAAATGGCGAGGAAACGCCTTTCAGCAAAGTATCGACTCGCCCTTTTACCAAAGGTTTTCTCTTGAAACCAACAAAAATGTCTCTCCAAATGCCGCCTTCTCCAGCCGGATGGAATTCTATTTCTGAAAATTTGGCAGATGATTCCATTAGATTCATTACCCATTGCCTATCGATCTCCTCAGGTCTATCTTTAATTTTTTCTTTATAAATGTCCTCATTTGTATACCCCATCTCAACAATACAAATTGAGTTAGTTTTTTCAAAAATCCTCTGGAAACACTCAATCCCAGCCTCGTATCCTCTTTGGTCCATCACCCATTGAACAGTTGCAAAAGTACTCACCACATCGTAAGTCCCATCAGATTCCCTGAGAAAGTCGAGCAGATCCTCCCGTTTGTAATCGATGGCGTGTCCCCTTGAAAAAGCTACTTGATTGGCCCACTCGATAAAATGTTCAGCAACATCAACTCCTTGGGATCGAAAGCCTTGTTCTGCCATGCCCTGAGAGAAAAAACCTGAACAGCAACCGAGGTCGATAAAAGACGGCTGTTTTACCGGATCAGACAGCTTCTCCTGGACTAACTCAGCTCGCGCAACAGCGTCTAGAATGATATTGAGTCTCGCTGAGCAGTCGTTTCTGACAAGTTTCCAACCGGGCATATCAACACCAAAAAAAGGTTGATATGTGTGAAGTTCTCCCGCGAAGGGCTCGGATTCCTGGACGACCTTTAGCAGCTTTTTCTCTTCCTCTTTCATCCTTAAATAATAGCATTGATCACAAAGATGGTCTGGATAAGTAAAATCCTCAGTATAAATCACTTGTGTCGCATTCCGTTTCTGACACGAACACAAAACCTCTTGTTTCTTAAGCTCGTATTGAGAGCCCTTAAGCGCCTCAAGTTGCGCTCTGGACGGCGTGCCAACCAAAATATCCGCGCCTCTTTCGGATGCATCAACCCAAGCGGGAACAATTTTCGGATCAAAATACTGGGCTTCGTCGAATACTATTAACGAACCCTCCACTGGTCCTGCTAGCAACTCACAAGCCTCTGTCGTTCCAATCACTAGATCAATCGGAAACTTTTTAGTCCTGTCGCGGCAACCCATCATACCGCCCTCTACCACATTCGGCCTTCTTGTAAGCTCTTCGTGCTCATTAGATAGAATTAGCATCACCTTGTCTCCAAGAGATTTTCTTCTGTCCATTTCAGAAATAATGGCCTTGGTTTTTCCAGACGCGGGCAGTCCTTCGTATACTTTAAGACCCATCCTAAACCAACTCGATTTGAGAATAGTTTGTAAAGAAATATATTGAAAACGCTATCATTTGCATTTTTTTCCCAGGTGATGCTCAAATTCCAGAGTCGAATGATTGACGTTGAAATTCACAAGAAGCATCTTTTTTAGAGCGACCTTAATTAACTCAACCTCTTTTAATTCACTTGCGCTAACAACGACATGAGCCTCTAACGCAACCCGATGCTCATCTATATTCCAAACATGGATATGATGAACATCTTCAACCGAATCGACTCTTTCCATTGCCAATTTTACTTCTACAGCAGATAAATTCTCAGGCGTTCCTTCCATTAAGATATGGATTGTCTTAGGTAGAATTTTGAAAGCTTGCCACAACACGAAACCAGCAATAACAAAAGCAATCAATGTATCAATCCAGTAAAGCTGATAAAGGATTATAAGTACACCCGCTAAAATAACACCCAATGAGCCCAGAGCATCAGAAAGATTGTGCAAAAAAGCTGCCTTCATATTAAGGCTAGTTTTTGACAATTTAAATGTAATAAGTGCTGTAGCTGTATCAATAAAAAGAGCCCCTCCCGCAACTATAATTATTATCCATCCAACTACTTCTCTCGGTTGCGCGATCCTCCAAAATGCTTCAAAAACCAGGTAAAGACTGATCACAAGCAAAATAGTTAGGTTCATAAGCGCAGCAACAATTTCTGCTCGCTGGTAACCAAAACTCTTATACTGATCCGCTGGCTTACGACCAATCGCTCTTGCAAACAACGCGATCCCAAGAGAGGCCGCATCACTCAAATTATGAAGCGCATCAGCTATCAAGGAGAGGCTGCCAGAGATTATTCCGCCAACTACCTGAACAAAAGTCAGAAGCACGTTGATGGAAACTGCCACCCACAATCCGCTATCGCTTTGAACTCCGTGATGATGGTGCGCCATATGACTCAGAGATTCTATTTGCCAATGAAACATCATTAAAACATTCGATGATCCCAGTGGCCACAACCTTTGCCTAGCGGGTCGCAGATAATTATAAAATCATAGTAAATTCTGTAACCTAAAGGTATTGTCTTAATAACCAAACATTTGTGAACCGAATAGGGAAACCTTTATGGAAGAACCCTTATGGGCCATGGCTGCTGGCTGCGTTCCCGACGCAAATCCATGGGACATACCCAGAATAGCTGCAAGTGCAGGATTTTCAGCTTCGGGAATGTGGGTCGATCCAAAGAAGTCATGGGACAAGGCAGCACTCGGTAAAACCAAGTTATCGCTTAAAGAAACGGGAATACAGCTTATTGATGTCGAGGCCGCTTGGCTTGAGAAATCAGATCGAGCAAATGACTACCACAAGCGGATTATTGAAGCGGGCCTTGAACTTGGTGCACGCAATTTGCTGGTTGTCTCGAGACATGAAGATTACCACGAGTCAGTCTCTCAATTTTTAGATATCTGCAATATGGCTCACGATCAACTAAGGGTTTGCATTGAGTTTGGGGAGTTCACTAGCATTAAATCTTTGGGTGCCGCGAAGAAATTTGTTGAAGACGTCAACCATCCCTCAGCGGGAATTCTGATTGATCTAATGCACTTGAATCGAGCTCAAGACAGGCTGCCCCAAATCGAAAGTTCGCTTTTTCCATACATCCAAGCTTGTGACTTTTGGCAGTCCTCTGCACTCAAAAGCGGAACCGATTATATTACAGCTGCTGTCGATGAGAGATGCTGTCTTGGCGAGGGAGAAGCTCCCGCATCAGTAGTGGCCGAGGTTTGTAACTCGAATACTGACGTCAGTTTAGAAATAAGATCAGCGCAACTCAGAGAAAGGTACAAAGATCCTTATGTCAGAGCACGAGAAATCTTCAGAAGGTGTGACCGGAAATCTCTCGGCTGAATTCGAAAGAGCCTACTTTGAAATGAGCCTATCTTCATACACCGGGCGGTAGATTTTCTTTCTTACAAGAAAATCCTCTACAATATCGACAATTTGTTCGCCCGTGTCTACCCTTTCGATTGCATGCTCAAACTCAGAGTAACCATCCCCGCCTGCAATTACAAAATTAGAAGAGGCAACCCAATACAATTTTTCATCTGCGAGGATACGATCATTAATCCAGATTTCGTGGACACCCTTACCAGGCTTGAATAGATACC
>JAYYDI010000042.1:0-6397 GCA_036161055.1 Pseudomonadota bacterium | reverse complement strand
AAAGCCCTGTCAAACTTATCGTAATGCCTCTCATCTTTGACTAGCGCCATCCGACTGAAGTAATAAAATTCGTCAATATCAGCGTAAACTAGTCTTTCTTTCAAAATATCCAGGAGGTGCAAAAGCTCAGTTATTGAAACTGGAATCCTCGCTTTCTTAAGCGCGAAAAAAAAATTAATCAACATATTTGGCTCGCATGTCTATAAAGGCCAACGTGATCATCGGCCCGGGGAGTTGGTGTTGCTTTGTCGCCTGTTCATAAAGGCCAGTCGTTCCAGCAGTTGAACGTCTTGTTCGTTCTTTACCAACGCGCCATAAAGGGGGGGAATAGCCTTAGTTGTATCTCTATTTGTCAGTATCTCCTCAGGGATATCGTCCGCCATCAAAAGTTTCAACCAATCAATAAGTTCTGAGGTAGAGGGTTTTTTCTTGAGACCAGGAACTTTCCTTACATCAAAAAAGATCTCCATCGCTTCCTTTACTAGATCTTTCTTTATCTTCGGATGATGGACCTCTACGATATCAGCCATGGTTTCTCTGTCTGGAAACTGAATATAGTGAAAAAAACATCTTCTTAAAAAGGCATCTGGTAATTCTTTCTCGTTATTGCTAGTAATAATAACCACTGGGCGTTGCTTCGCTTTAATTGTCTCGCCTGTTTCGTATACATGGAATTCCATTCGGTCAAGTTCGAGAAGCAAATCATTTGGGAACTCTATATCGGCTTTATCAATCTCATCAATTAAGAGGACCACTCGTTTTTCACTGGCAAAAGCCTCCCAAAGCTTACCCTTATCTATATAATTTTTTATATCGTGGACACGGTCATCGCCTAATTGAGAGTCGCGTAGCCTGGACACGGCATCATACTCATAAAGACCTTGCTGAGCCTTAGTAGTCGACTTTATGTGCCAAGATATTAGTTCCATCTCAAGCGAGGAGGCTATTTCCTCGGCCAGCATGGTCTTTCCGGTTCCGGGCTCACCTTTTATCAACAAGGGGCGCTCAAGTTGAACGGCTGCGTTTACCGCCATCTGCAGTTCATCTGTAGCAATATAGGTTGAAGTACTAGAAAATTTCATCTATTAATCTCAATATAACGAAGGCAAAAAATATACCGCTTGGCTGCCAAATAAGCCAGTTAAAATATTTTAAAATTTTAGATAGCTACATGGAAAATTAGCAAACATTAACGTTTAAAAATCCCCCTCAGAATATAAAAAACAGCTACGATTCCAATACTTGAAGAAAGAGCAAGAAACGCGCCCCCAATTTTTTCCACTGATCCAATAGAAAATTCTAAAACGATAACCAAGCTTGCTGGAGCATAATAACCATCTTCGCCAGGCAAATTCCATGGCATAAAAATCAGTAAAAACACCGTCGCACGGCTCACGCTGCGGAGAATGCTAAAGGCGATAATTTGACTTACCCAACACCAAAGATAAAATAAAACTAGTCCAGCGCCCAGATACGTGCCCCAAGCAATTTGATATTCGATATCCATTATGAGTGCACCCAGTGAACCTTTTGATCCTCTATATCGTCTGGGTGGACGTGTATCTCAGAGACGCATTTTTCTCTGACAGAAATCCCAGCCTCATGAACAGTATTTCTTGAGCCGGAAATCAGATGATGCCACCAAGAAAGCGGTTTCCCCTCAGATATTTTTCGGTATGCGCAGGTAGACGGCATCCATTTCAGTTGTTCTATATTAGACGCTGTCATTTTTATGCAGTGAGGTACTAGCTTTTCTCTGCGAGAATATTCAGTGCAGGAACAAGAGGACTGATCAAGAAATCTACACACTACACTTGTGTAAAAGACGCTTTTTGTTTCCACTGCTTCAAACTTGTGAAGACAGCATCTGGCACAGCCGTCGCAAAGAGACTCCCATTCTTTCTCGTTCATTTCATGAAGCCTTTTCTCAGTCCAAAAATCACCCATTCGCGGGCTCCTCCAACAGTAGCAACTATTCTCATCCACAGAGATTTAAGTATTCCTGACTATTATCCGTCCCTCTCTAAAAAGGCTAAAAGATCTTTGCCGATAACTTCTTTTCTCCAACCCAATAGAGCTTCTGGCAAAAGATACTCTCCTACGGTCTCTTTTGATCTCAAAAGAGCCTCTAAACTCTTTTTTCTGCACAGCAGCTCAGAAGCAATCCCCTCTTCCGTCGCTCGATTTTCCACAATTGCTTGAAGCAATCGCACCTTCTTGTTATCAATTTTAAAGTTGTTCCTTGAGATCTCAGCTGGAAGTTCTTCCTCTTTAGCTGATTCACTGCAAGAAATTATATTTCTTAGTTCTGAGCTGTACTTTTTAACCTGTGAGGTTGGCATTCCTGCTCGTAAAAACCCTGCGTCGTCGACAGACCGCTCTTTCACGATATTGACCAGAATCCTTTGCTCAACAATTCGATTCCTTGGACGATTCTTAGTTCTAGCTTTTTTTTCTCTCCATGCAAACAAGAGCTTTAGGAGATTGAGCTGTCTCCTGGAAAATCTAGAAAGATTCCCTACTCTTAAATAATAGTTCTCAGCAAGAGCGATTGTTGGGATATCAAAACTGATTCCCTCCATATCAGATTTGATCCAGTCAGCTTTTAGCGTCCCACTTAAAATAGATTGTTGAATCCTATATACTTCATAGAGATAAACAACGTACTGCGCAGCATAATCCATTTGCTGCATTGAAAGAGGCCTCGCTAGCCAATTGGATCTCGTTTGGTCCTTATTAATGCGCAGTGAAAGGTAATGCTCAACCAACTTCTGATAACTCACAGAAAAACCTAAATTCAAAAAACCGCTCGAAATCTGGGTATCGAAGATGGGTCGCGGTAAGACGCCGAAGGCGTGCTGGAAAACCTCTAAGTCTTCCGAGCAAGAATGAAAAACCTTGGTAATATTCTCATTCAAGAGTATTTCTGAAAAAACTTTTAAATCGAGGATTAACGGATCGAGCAAAAAGCAATTTTCGCCATCGCTCACTTGAAGCAGTCCCAACTCTGGGTAATAGGTGCTTGTTCTCACAAATTCTGTATCCAGCGCTAACGCACCCGCTTTGCGACAAATGTCCATGGCCTTATCGAGTTCAGTTCTATCTGTAACATACTGATATTCCGTGCTCATTCTAACTTTTGTCTACCTGCAAAGGCGTGAGATAAAGTCAACCCGTCGACTAATTCAAGCTCACCGCCGCGGGGAACACCCTGAGCGATCCGAGATATATGCACATTAGAATGTTTCAATGACTCAAATAAAAAGAATGAGGTCGCTTCACCCTCAACCGTCGACGAGACGGCAACAATAACCTCCGAGATATCCTCCTGGCATCTTTTAATCAAATCGGGCACACCTATCTCGTCTCCTCCACGCCCTTCGATGGGAGAAAGAGTACCGCCCAAAACAAAGTACAACCCCTTATAAGCAGACGCTTGTTCAATAGCTATGACGTCTGCCGGCGATTCCACTATGCAAAGCGTATTTTTGTCTCGTCTTTCATCACGACAAATCTCGCATAGGTCGATTTCAGAAATATTTCGACAAAGAGCACAATTCTTGATCTTTTCTAAGGATTCACCAAGCAACCGAACCAAAATCTCACCCCGAGAGCGGTCTCGCTCTAGCAAATGCAACAACATCCTCTGTGCTGTTTTAGAACCCACTCCAGGGAGACAACGAAACGCTTCAACTGTCTGATCGAATAGCGAGAAATCCTTCATTTGAAGAACGGGAATTTTAAACCAGGAGGAAAAGGCATTCCTCCGGTGAAGTCAGTTAACTTGGACTTGTGATATTCCTCTACCCTTCTAATCGCGTCGTTGACGGCAGCGGCGATCATTTCTTCCAGAACTTGCTTTTCTTCCGAGAGCAGAGATTTGTCAATTTTAACTGATCTGACATCGTGCGACCCTGACATACGCACACATACCAGTCCAGCTCCCGATTCTCCAACGACCTCGCTTTTTTCAGCTTCGGATCTAAGCCGCTCCATCTTTTCTTGCATTTCTTTGGCCTGCTTCATTAGTCCATCAAGACCATTTTCCATTTGGGTCATCTCCTCTAATTATCAATAGGCGAAACGCTTTCAAGATCGAGAGTTCCATCGAACGCCTTTATAGCCTGTATCACTGTAGGGTCGTTTTTTAATTTTTCTAAGGCCGCTGCCTTCCTTGCGTTTTTAACACTTTCTATCTCTTCAGCGGGAGTCTCTGCTAACGTCTGGCCTATTTCTACACGTATGTCATAATCCTGCGAGTAAAACTCTCTTAACGCCAAAGTAATTTTTCTAACGTGCTCCTCGCTTAGCAGACTGGAGCGACTCTCGTCAAGAATCAGAACAACCGAATTGTCTTGATCGATACTCCTCATTTCGCAATTCAGAGCTAAAGTCTTTGTAACACCGCTTATCTCGATAGCTTCAACGGCTGCTCGCCAACCGGATGGTCGAAGACCTTCATTGAGAGTTGGCTGATTTTCTGCAGTTGAGCTTCCTTTTAACTTTGGGTCTCCTTTGTTTTCCGTAGGCTGATTCACGGCCTTTTGTTTTGAACTTTTGACACCATCCTTTAGAATTCGGAGCGCATTTTCCGCCGGACTGTTTTCCGCAGATTTGTTTAATCCAGCGCGAGCTGCAACGTCAGGTTCTGGCTTAGATTCAGAGGACGAATTAGGCTCAGAGATTGAAGGGGTAAAGCTCATCATCCTGAGCATCACCATCTCGAATCCTATTCTTGGGTTGGGCGCCAACGGAAGATCGTTTTGTCCAATAAGACCAATCTGGTAGAATAACTGCAATTGTTCGGGGTGCATCTTTTTTGCAAACATTTGTATCTCTTCTGTGACAGATGTTTCCATCGATGAAGGAACGGCTTGATAAACAGCGACCCGGTGCAGGAATTCAACTAATTCAGCTAAAATCGATGCATAATTTGGAGAGAAAGAGTCTGCTCTTTTGATCAAAGAAAAAAGCTTCGGGCCGTCATCACTAACGACGGATTCAAGTAGTCCAACTAGTAAATCAGGATGAACAAGCCCTAACATAGATCGAACAAAGTCTTCGCCTACAAAATCTTCGCCGTAAGCTATCGCTTGATCTAACAGACTTAAACCATCCCGCATGCTCCCTTTTGCAGCATTAGCCAAAAGCCAAAGTGCCTTTTCTTCATATTTTATTGTCTCGTCTTTTAAAATGAGGCCAAGCTGATCAACGATCTCTGAATTCGGCAAGCTTTTTAAGTTTAGCTGAATACAACGAGATAGCACGGTAACAGGAATTTTCTTCGGATCGGTAGTAGCAAATAAGAATTTAATGTGCTCTGGCGGCTCCTCCAAAGTTTTGAGCATTGCGTTAAAACTGCTCTTTGAGAGCATATGCACTTCATCAATTAAGTACACCTTGAATCTGCTTGAGACTGGCATGTACTGGACGTTCTCAAGCAATTCGCGCATGTCATCAACTCCGGTTCTTGATGCCGCATCCACTTCAATCAAATCAACGTTTCTGCCTTCGCTGATCTCTCTACAACTGTTACAGTTTCCGCATGGCTCGGGTCTTATACCGGCTTCGCAATTCATACAACGAGCAAGGATACGGGCGATGGTGGTCTTACCAACCCCTCGGGTTCCAGAAAATAAATAGGCATGATGCAGTTTTTTATTGCTTAAAGAGTTCAAAAGGGCTCGAGATATATGATCTTGGCCCTTTAAGGAGGCAAAGCTTGTTGGCCTATATTTTCTTGCTAGAACTTGATAACTCATCCCTTTATTGTACATGGAAAGAAATCTAATTTAAGCATAGGCTTTGCAATGAAAAAACAAATGATTGTTATTGGCCACCGAGGAGCGAAGGGGTACGAGCCCGAAAACACGCTTCGTTCGTTTGAGAGAGCCATTCAACTGGGTTGTGACTATGTAGAATTGGATGTACATCTTGCGGATGACGAGCTTTTCGTAATCCATGATTCTAGTGTTGATCGCACGACAAATGGCTCCGGAAAAATCTCCGAACTCACTCGTGAGCAAATAAAATCACTGGACGCGGGAAATGGCCAGGCAATTCCCACGCTGATTGAAGTATTGGAATTAATAGATGGTCGGTGTGGCGTAAATATAGAACTGAAAGGACCTGGAACAGCCGAGCCGGTGTCTGACCTTCTAACCAGTTTATCCAATCGATCGCTTTTGTCGTTTCCTATTGTAATTTCGTCTTTCGACTTTAAAGAACTGGACGCGGCAAGCAAAAAATTCCGTCGTGGAATACTTTTTGACAAAATCCCTGATAATTGGATAGAGCTTGCGAAAAATTATTCTGCTTGGTCTATAAATCTAGCATTTAAAGAGGTGTCCCTTGATATCATTCAAACAGCTCATTTACACGGTTTGAAAGTGCTTGC
>JAYYDI010000041.1:0-13613 GCA_036161055.1 Pseudomonadota bacterium | reverse complement strand
CGATTCCGTGGTTGGAAGTCGATTCGGCAAAAATGGAGGGTGTCCTTAAGCTTTTTCCGGAGAGGGAAGAGTTACCCAGTGAGATCAATGAGAATTTGATCGTAGAGTTGTATTCGAAATAATCAGACAGTAATTTTTAGGGTGAAAAAATGCCACATTCGTCATTAGAGTTTTTAACGCCAAAGCATATTCAAGTTGAGCAGTTGAATGCTAAAAAAGCTAACGTAATTCTTGAACCTTTGGAGCGAGGGTTTGGACATACACTTGGAAACGCGCTCCGAAGAATCCTGCTTTCCTCCATGCCGGGCTGCGCTATTTTATCGGCTGAAATAGAAGGGGTGCTTCACGAGTACAGTACAATAGAGGGAGTGCAAGAGGATGTAATTGAGATATTGCTCAATTTAAAGGGGGTTGCAGTAAACTTAAATTCCATCGATGAAACTGAAATTACGCTAAACAAGTCTGGACCAGGGCTTGTAACCGCAGCTGATTTTGAGCTCACCCATGACGTGGAGATTGCGAATCCCGATCACGTCATAGCGAATCTTAATGAAAACGGTAAGCTCGTTTTGAGGGCGGCTGTGGGCAGAGGTAGGGGATATGAACCTGCAGACCAGAGGGCGGCTGATGATGAAGAAAACCCAAAGCCGATTGGAGCCCTAATGCTTGATGCTTCCTATAGCCCGGTGCGAAAGGTCGCATATAAAGTTGATAGCGCGAGAGTGGAGCAACGTACAGACCTAGATAAGCTAATAATAGACCTTGAGACCAATGGAACAATCGACCCGGAAGAGGCAATAAGGCGGGCTGCAACGATCCTTCAACAGCAGGTTGCTGTTTTTGTTGATCTGCAGAGCGAAGCAGAGCCCGAGGAAATAGAGGAAGAGGATGAGATTGATCCTATTTTGTTAAGACCAGTAGACGATCTAGAACTGACGGTAAGATCGGCGAATTGTTTGAAAGCAGAGAACATATATTACATAGGAGACCTAATTAGGCGAACCGAGGTTGAGCTACTTAAGACTCCAAATTTGGGAAAAAAATCGCTTACTGAGATAAAAGATGTTTTGGCGTCAAGAGGGCTATCATTGGGAATGCGTCTCGAAAACTGGCCGCCTTCTGCCCTGCGGGGGGATGAACGAGTTTTAGGCTAAGAATTGCATCAAACAATCTAGATCAGAGGAATATAGATAATGCGCCACAGAAAAGTTGGCAGACAACTAGGTAGGAATAGCAGTCACAGGAAAGCGATGTTTCGTAACATGGCATGCTCTTTATTCGAGCATGAGGTTATTAAAACAACCCTTCCCAAAGCAAAAGAATTAAAGAGAGTTGCAGAACCACTGATAACGCTTGCCAAAAATGATTCAGTAGCGAATCGGAGGTTGGCGTTTGCTCGAACAGGTAGTAAGGAGACCGTAGGGAAGTTATTTGCCGAGTTAGGTCCCCGTTATATTGAGAGGCCGGGAGGGTATACTCGGATTCTAAAATGTGGGTTTAGGTCAGGGGATACAGCTCCCATGGCCTTCGTTGAGTTAGTTGACAGACCTAAAATTGACGATGATGACTCTTCAGATGAATAGACATCGTGATCCATTGTTATTTACGAAAAAATCTTTCTGACTTAAAATGACTAAAACTTTTAACCCCCCTGAAAGAATCCTTATGGGTCCCGGACCGTCTGACGTTAATCCTAGAATACTCGGGGCGTTAGGCCGGCCAACTATCGGTCACTTAGATCCGGCTTTTGTAGAGTTGATGGATGAGGTTAAAGGCCTGCTCCGCTACGCCTTTAAAACCGAAAATGAATTAACAATACCAATCTCTGCTCCTGGCTCAGCGGGGATGGAGGCATGCTTCGCAAACCTGGTTGAACCCGAAGATAAAGTTATTGTTTGTTCCAACGGAGTTTTCGGCGGGAGGATGCAAGAAAATGCTAAGCGAGCTGGTGGTGAAGTTATATTGCTCGAACATGAATGGGGCAAGCCTGTGAATCCAGAGCGACTGGAGCAAGCTTTAAAAGAAAATCCAGATGTGTCTTTAGTCTCTATGGTGCATGCCGAGACCTCAACTGGTGTGAGATCCGATGCAAAAACATTATGCGAAATAGCCAAGAGATTTGGCTGTTTGACAGTGTTAGATTGCGTTACCTCCTTAGCAGGAGTCGAGGTTAGTATAGATGATTGGAGAGTAGATGCCGCTTATAGCGGTAGCCAAAAATGCTTATCATGTGTTCCGGGTCTCTCGCCCATAACTTTTAGCGACGAGGCTGTTAGAAAGTTTCAGAACCGAAAAACTCCAGTAAATTCCTGGTTTCTGGATATGAACCTTGTAACTGAATACTGGGCTGGATCAGAGAAGAGAAGCTACCACCACACAGCTCCCGTAAATTCAGTGTACGCCTTACATGAAGCACTTCTCATTTTGAAAGAAGAGGGATTGGAGCGGTCATGGAAAAGACACCTAGACAATCATATACTCATGCGAGACTCCCTCGAGAATTTGGGATTTCGGTTTTTAGTAGATGAGGTGCATCGACTCCCTCAACTAAATGCGGTGATGCCGCCTTCATCTTTAGATGAAGCTAAAACAAGGAATTCCCTTTTAAATGATTATAATTTAGAAGTTGGGGCTGGTCTTGGTGCGCTAGCCGGGAAGATTTGGAGAATTGGCCTCATGGGGTATGCAAGTAATAGAAGGAATGTTTTGACTTGCGTTAATGCAATAAAGGATAAGCTCCATTCTTGTTAAATAGCCTATTTTGAAAAGACCGCTTTAAGAGCAAGGCCAGTATATGACTGATCTATGTGGCTTAGTTGCTCAGGTGTCCCTTTACCTACTATTTCGCCTCCATTGTCGCCACCTTCTGGCCCTAAATCTATGACCCAGTCGCACGATTTTATAATTTCTAGGTTGTGCTCTATTACTACCAGAGTATTTTTTCGCTCTAGTAGCTTTTGGAATACTTCAAGGAGCTTTTTTACATCGTAGAAATGCAAACCGGTACTTGGTTCATCAAATATATAAAGAGTTTTTCCTGATTCTTTTTTTGCGAGCTCTCTCGCAAGCTTTACTCTCTGTGACTCTCCTCCTGAAAGAGTTACAGAACTCTGACCGAGCTTGATGTATTCAAGCCCAACCTCTATCAAGGTTTCTAGAATAAGTTTGGCATTAGGAACAGCGCTAAGGTAGCTTTGTGCTTCCGCTACCGTCATATCCAGCACCTGATGAATATTCTTTCCTTTATACAAGATCTCTAAAGTTTCTTTGTTATATCTTGACCCATTACATTCGTCACATTTAACGAAAATATCAGAGAGGAAATGCATATTTACTTTCACTAAGCCCTCTCCTTGGCAGCTTTCGCAGCGCCCACCCTGCATGTTAAAGCTAAATCTGCCTGCTTTATAACCTCTGAGCCTGGCTTCTTTAGTGTTGGCGAAAAGCTCTCTGATGTAGCCAAAAATATTGGTATAGGTTGCTGGGTTGGATCTAGGGGTCCTACCGATCGGTGATTGATCAATTGCCACAACTTTTTCAAAAAACTGTAAACCCTCATGAGCCACATCTTGGTTATATGCTCGATTTCCTGCCCTAGTAAGCACGTCAGCTGCAATGGGATACAAGGTTTGATTTATCAATGTAGATTTTCCTGACCCTGAAACTCCGGTAACGCAAGTCATCAAGCCAATTGGAATTTCGACAGAGATGTTTTTTAAATTGTTCCCGCTGACATTTTTGAGATTTATGGTCTTATCTTTATTGATTGCTCGCCTCTTCGGCATGGGAATCTTTTCTTCCCCTGAGAGAAACTTTCCAGTTATTGATCGTTCAGCGCTTATTAGATCATCAATACTCCCAACGGCGATGATTTCTCCTCCCTCCTGTCCTGCCAAAGGCCCTACGTCAACTATGCAATCTGCAGCCCTCATTGTGTCTAAATCGTGTTCTACTACAATGACCGTATTCCCTAAGTCTCTAAGTTTAAGAAGCGTATTAATAAGTTTTTGATTATCTTTTGCGTGTAAGCCAATTGTAGGTTCGTCCAAAACATACATTACTCCCACTAAACCTCCGCCAATTTGACTTGCGAGCCTAATCCTTTGCGATTCGCCTCCCGATAAAGAGTTGGATTTTCTTGAGAGCGTCAAGTATCCGAGACCAACATCGTCAAGAAATCCAAGTCTTGCTCTTATTTCCCTCAATATCTTTTCTGCTATGGTTTGATTTTTTCCTTTAAAGACCAACTGATTTAACTCGTTTTTTGCTTCTACAATTGTCATTTTGGTGAAAGACGAGATATTCTTTCCTGATAATTTTACCGACCTTGCATCTTCGTTGAGCCTCGACCCTTTGCATTCATGGCATATCTTCATGGAGAGGAATTTCGCCAGCTTTTGTCTTACTAGATCTGATTCTGTCTCTTTGTATCTTCTTTCGATGTTTGGAATAACTCCTTCGAAGGTTTGTTTCACAATGTACCTTTCTCCATTACTATTATAATGGACGAAAGAAACTTGGGATTCCTGATAACCCCATAAAATATGCTCTCTAAATTTCGCAGGTAAATCTTTAAACGGTTTTGAAAGGTCTATATCGAAGTGATTTCCTAGGCTTTCTATCATTTGGAAGTAATATTGGTTAGATCTATCCCATCCCTTAATTGCCCCTTCAGCAATAGAGAGATACGGATTTGTTAATATAGCCTCTGGATCGAAGTATTCCTTCGTTCCTAAACCATCGCAGACCCTGCAAGCGCCTGCAGGATTGTTGAACGAAAATATTCGAGGTTCTAATTCGGGAAGCGAGTATCCGCAAGAGGTACAGGAAAATTTTGCAGAGAATACGATATCTTCCTCTCTTCTTCCATCTAACTCAATCAGCACCAATCCTCCAGAGAGCCTAAGGGCGGTTTCTATCGATTCAGACAGGCGCGCTCTAATTTCCGGCCTAACTCTGAACCGATCAACCACCGCATCAATGTTATGTTTTGAATTCGTATCGAGGTTCGGTGCGTCGTCAATTTCATATGTCTTGCCATCCACTCTAATTCTAATGAATCCTTCCCTTGAGAGGTTTTCTAGAAGTTTGTGGTATCCACCTCTTCTGTCTCGTACGATGGGGGCTAGAAGGTTTACCCTTGATTCATCTTCTAGTTCAAGGATCCTATCTAGCATTTGACTAATTGTTTGAGATTCAAGCTTAGTTCCATGGATTGGGCAGTGAGGTTCCCCGACTCTCGCAAATAATAAACGGAGATAATCATAGATCTCAGTAGTAGTCCCGACAGTTGATCTCGGGTTATGGTTTGGTGATTTCTGTTCAATTGCTACTGCGGGCGATAGACCTTCTATATAATCTACCTCGGGACGTTCCATCAGTGATAAAAATTGTCGGGCATACGTCGATAAGGATTCTACGTAACGTCTTTGTCCCTCCGCGTACAAAGTATCAAAAGCCAGTGATGATTTACCGGACCCTGAAAGGCCAGTTATTACTGTCAGTTTCTCTCTGGGAATCTTTAAGCTGACATTTTTTAGGTTATGTGTTTTCGCTCCTTCGATAGTGATATTTTTCATGCTGTTTACCGCGTACAGTTCTAGTAAGTATTTTGGATCGTTATGCTACTCTCCCTAACTAGAGGGGCATGCGCATTGTTCAAGTATAGATTTTAGTAAAAGCTGCTATTATAAGAGGGCAAGCAAAAAAATTCAGCGGTGCTTGCTCGCCTAGATCATTTCGGTTTTTAATCAGAGTTTTTATGAATAGACAAGAGCTGCGAACCTCAATTGCCGTCGGATTGCTTTATCTGATACGCATGATGGGGCTATTCATGGTAATTCCTGTTTTACCTCTCGCCGGCGATGAATTTAAGCTATCAACGACTCTCCTGATCGGTTTCGCCATTGGTATTCACGGGTTAACCCAAGGGCTTTTTCAGATTCCTTTTGGAATGCTCTCTGATCGAGTGGGCAGGAAAAAAATTATTGCGGTAGGCTTGGTTCTTTTTACTGTTGGTAGTTCAGTTGCTGCCTTAGCTGAGAATGTGTATTGGTTAATTATAGGGCGGGCGCTTCAGGGCTGTGGCGCAATTGCTAGCACTTTGCTTGCGTTAGTGTCTGATCTTACCAGGTTGGAGCAAAGAACAAAATCTATGGCATTGATAGGTGCTGCCATTGCCTCGTCCTTTGGATTAGCTCTTCTAATTGGACCCATACTTTTTAATCAATATGGGGCCAAGTCCATTTTTGTTTTCAGTGCGGTCTCAGGTCTTATCGGCTTGTGGATTCTATTTGCCATAATTCCCTCTCCTCTAATTCATAGTCAAAATTTAGATCTTAAATTTCAGTTGATGGATGCGAAACGAGCGGTTTCTAGTTTCTCTTTATGGCGTCTGAATATTAGTACGTTTATATTGCATTATTTACTGATCAGCGGTTTTTGCGCTTTCCCGTTACTCTTTGACAGTACTAATCAAATCCAAAGAGATCATCATTCTTATTATTATTTATTGCTACTCTTGGCTTCCTTGATTTCTATTTCACCCCTAATTTACTTTTCTGACCGCATAAGCAATACAAAAATAGTGATTTTAACGATGATCGGTCTGTGTATTCTATCTTGTTTTTTGCTTAGTCAAACTCAGTCTTTTTATTCGGTGCTTTTTGGTGTTGGCCTCTTTTTCTCGGCGTTCAACTTGCTAGAGACAATGCTGCCGTCAGAGGTGGGCAGGATTGCTCCAGCCGGGTTGCGTGGTACTTTCATAGGTTTTTTTATGACCAGTCAATTTCTTGGCTTTTTTTTCGGGGGTATTATCGGAGGTTGGGTACTAATGCATAGCGATATATCCTCGCTTATGTTAGCCAACATGTTAGTAGGCTTGGCCTGGTTTATACTAATTCTTGGAACCCCAGGAAGTAAAAATCTGGGAAGCAGGGTCATTCAGCTAAATGGATTCTCAGAGAAGCCTGCAAAAGAGGTTTTGAAAGAGTTATTATCAGCGAGAGGAGTTAAAGACGTAGTCTTGATAGAAGAGGAGCAAGTTGCTTATCTGAAAGTCGATCAAGAGCAATTCGACGACTCGGATTGGGGTGTAATTGCGCACAAGTAAACTTAAAGGAGGTGGTCATGGCTAGAGGTATCAATAAAGTAATATTAGTTGGAAATCTAGGTCGAGATCCAGAGACAAGATACCTCCCCAGTGGCGGAGCGGTGACGAATGTCTCTCTCGCCACTTCTAGATCTTGGAAAGATCGTGATTCTGGGGAGCAGAAAGAGAAAACAGAATGGCATCGCATAGTGTTTTTTAACCGTTTAGCTGAAATCGCCGGCGAGTATTTAAAACGAGGCTCTAAAGTCTATGTTGAAGGGGAGCTTAGAACCAGAGAGTGGGAAAAAGAAGGCCAAAAACACTTTACAACGGAGATAGTAGGGAATGAGATGCAAATGTTGGATAGTAAAGGAGGGAGTTCAGATTATGAGACAAGTAATAGTAGTTCTGGGGCAACTCCGACTTCACTATCCTCCTCTGAGATGATTGATGATGACATTCCTTTCTAGATATAAAATATCTGCAGAACCGAGTTTAAAATTAAGATGATCTTGATCCATGTTTGAGAGAAAGCGGAATGTCTCTTAGCGAATATATGCACCAAGTGGGAAAAGCTGCGCGCGAGGCATCAGCCTCGGTATGTCGCGCGTCTACTGAGCTGAAGAACTCGGGACTCAAGGCCATTGGTGACCAGATCGCTGCAAACCGCAGCCATTTGATGATCGAAAACCAGAAAGACCTGGGACGGGGGCGCGATAATAAGCTCTCGGAGCCAATGCTTGATCGACTGACTTTCAGTACAGCTGGATTCGATAATATGATAGAGGGGCTCCACCAAGTTGCAGCTCTGGAAGATCCGGTCGGTGGAATTTCGGACATGACTTATCGTCCAAACGGGTTGCAGATCGGTCGAATGCGCGTTCCGATTGGTGTTATCGGCATCATTTACGAGTCCCGTCCGAACGTCACTGTGGATGCGGCTAGCCTTTGTCTCAAGTCCGGCAATGCGACGATCCTTCGGGGTGGCTCTGAGGCAATATACTCAAATAGAGCCCTTGCCGCTTGCATTGAGAATGGTTTGAGTAAAGTCGGCCTGCCTGCAATGGCGGTTCAGATTGTTAAGAACACTGATCGCGCATTAGTCGGCGAACTGATAAGAATGAATAAATTTGTTGATGTCATCGTCCCGCGGGGCGGTGTTGGATTGACTGAACGCATTGCGAGGGATGCGACTATTCCCGTCATTAAGCATCTAGATGGGATTTGCCACGTTTATATTGATGATGAAGCAGATATTGAAAAAGCCTATGACATTGCGCTCAATTCTAAGGTGCAGCGTTATGCGGTTTGTAATGCGATGGAAACTCTGCTGGTTTCTGAGCGAATAGCAGCAGAGCTTTTGCCTAAGTTGTCAAAAGCCTTTACTGATCACGGAGTGGAGTTGCGAGGTTGCGAAAAGACGAAATCGTTGCTTAGCATTAACATCGTTGATGCGACAGAGGAGGATTGGTATGACGAATACCTCGGGCCGACCATTGCCATCCGGATAGTGGAAGGCCTTGATCAAGCTATCCAGCATATCAACTTCTATGGCTCGCAGCACACCGACACTATAGTTACGGAAAACTACTCGCGAAGTCGTCGTTTTCTCCGTGAAGTGGACTCCAGCTCGGTAATTGTAAACGCATCCACTCGATTTTCGGACGGATTTGAGTATGGATTAGGCGCTGAAATAGGAATATCTACCGATAAGCTTCATGCAAGAGGCCCGGTTGGACTAGAGGGGCTTACCTCCCAAAAGTACGTCGTATTCGGTGACGGGCAAATTCGTGAATGATTGATACCCTTATTTTTGGTGGGACCTTTGACCCTGTGCACTACGGTCATGTGATTCTAGCTGAGTCGATATTGGATACCCTAGAAAAAGACGCGCAAATAGTTTTTATTCCAAATAAAGAGCCTCCGCATAGGAGCTTGCCAATAGCGTCGGCAAAAGAGCGAATTGACATGCTTAATTTAGCACTCCAAGGTCGGCCAAACTTTTTTGTTGACGACATAGAGATAAAAAAAAGTGGTGTTTCGTATTCTATCCAGACCTTGAAATCTTACAGAAAGATCTATGGTCCTAATTTTTCGCTTAGTTTTGTAGTTGGGCTGGATGCTTGGCAAAGCTTCAGCGGCTGGCATCAATCCGACAAAATTGCAAAACACTCGAACTTAATTGTATATAGCCGGCCCGGCCAATATACTTTCGATAACTTAAGTGGGCGAACCTTCGGGTTTCAGTTTAAAGAAAAAATTACGGAGCTCTCTGATTTTAATCGAGGCTGTTTGTTTTATCTGTCTTTAAAAATGTTAAGGATCTCTTCTTCTGCTGTTCGTATGGCAGCCAGAAGAAAAGAAGATTTAAGTTCAATGGTTAATGCAGATGTTGCAGACTATATCGCACGGCATCGAATCTATAGCTAAGCGTGGAGTGAGTTAAAGTAATAATATGAAAACCAGAGATCTATTGGAGCTATCCCTATCTGCTCTAGAGGAAGTGAAAGGGAAAGATATTAGTTGTATGGAAGTTAGCGGGCTGACCGATCTTACAGATTTTATGATAATCGCCACTGGAAATACCATCAGACAGGTTCGCGCGCTTGCTGATAGTGTGATCTTAAGTGCCAAAAAAAATAATGTAAAAATTATAGGCGTTGAGGGTTATAGTGATGGGAACTGGACTTTGGTAGACCTTGGTGATCTAGTGGTTCATATAATGCTCCCAGACACCAGAAAATTTTACGATCTAGAGAAATTGTGGGCTATTGATCTGCGGGCTGACACAGAACAAGATTGTTAGAGTTACAAGAGCACTTTAGTCTTTGTTGAAATTAGAAATTATATCGATAGGAACCTCTTATCCAGCTTGGATAAAAGTGGCATTGAGCGAGTATCAGAAACGATTGGACAATGAGTGCAAGCTGAGTTTGAAGGAGATACCTAGTATAAAAAATAAAAATAAAAATAAAAATAAAAATAAAAATAAAAAGAAAGGGAACTCGCACGAAAAAAAAATTGAAGAAGGCCATCGCATAGAATCTTTTATCGATCGATCTTCCTTTATTGTTGCGATGGATCAAGAAGGACTTCAGTGGACCTCAGAAAGTTTAGCTGAGAAATTGATTGCTTGGAGCCTGACGAAAAGTAAATTTCAGTTTCTGATCGGCGGGTCAGAGGGACTTAGTTCGGCTGTCCTGGACCGCTCGGATACTATTTGGTCACTTTCAAAATTGACCCTACCTCATGCCCTTGCAAGGCTAGTGCTTTTAGAGCAACTATACAGAGCCTTTATGATAAATAACAAACACCCCTATCACAGATAGAAAATGGAACCACTAGCTCTAAAAGATCACGATAAAGAAAGTAGAGTTTTCCTCGCTCGTGTTCTGGTAGCGTTTTCATTAGCGGTCCTTCTTATGATTTTGTTGGTTGTTCGTCTTTTTTATCTTCAGATAATTCAGCACGAAATATTCTCTACGCTGTCAGACCAAAATCGTATACAAGTTCAGCCTTTACCCCCAATGCGAGGACTCATATATGACCGAAATGGAGTGCTCATAGCAAATAATTCTCCATCTTTTCATCTCGCCATCACTCCCGAGGCTGTTGTTGATCTCGAAGGGCTCATTTATAAATTGGATAAGATGTTGAACCTAAGTGACAGAGAGATTGAAAGATTCCAAATGCAGTTAGCCCGAAGAAATAGAGCCTTTGAGTCGGTCCCGTTGCGTTACAAATTATCTCAAAAGGAAATTGCAAAAATAAGTGTTGATTTATCCTCAATGCCTGGGGTCCGAGTAGAAGCCAGATTGGTAAGGAACTATCCAAAAGGAGAACTAATGGTCCATGCGATAGGTTCTGTTAGACGAATAAATGAAAAGGATGCGGAATCTATTGATCCGATCGCCTATCTTGGGACTGATCATATAGGGAAAATAGGGATCGAAAAGTATTATGAAAAAGATCTTTTAGGGCAAGTCGGTTATCAGCGGGTTGAAATAGACGCTCGTGGAAGAGTGATGAAGATCCTAGATTATAATCTTCCCCTGCCAGGAAGTGATCTTTATCTTTATCTCGACAGTAGGCTACAGCAAGTTGCTTTTGACGCTTTAGGAAATAATCGAGGCGCAGTGGTAGCGATTGAACCGAAAACTGGAGGTATTCTAGCTATAGTATCTAAGCCAGGATACGACCCTAATTTATTTGTTACCGGAATAGACCACTCGAGTTACTCCAAACTAAGAGAATCCGAAAGCACACCCTTGTTTAATCGAGCAGTGCAAGGGCAGTATGAACCTGGCTCTACGATTAAACCAATGCTTGGTCTTTCAGCCTTGAGTTCCGGCGTTATAGATGAAACGTATTTGGTTGAAGATCCCGGTTGGTATCAATTACCCGGCGAGGAGAGGCTTTATAGGGATTGGAATTGGAAAATTACTGGAGAGGGTGGGCATGGACAAGTGAATTTGGAAAAAGCTATTTATCGATCCTGTAACGTCTTTTTTTATGATGTTTCGGCTAAACTAGGAATTGATAATATTAGTAAAGACCTATCTTTGTTCGGTTTCGGAGCTCAAACTACCCTTGATCTTCCTGAAGCAAAAAAAGGATTACTTCCCTCCCGTGAATGGAAAAGAAAGGTTCGTGCGCTCCCATGGTATCCTGGGGATACGCTAAATATCGGTATTGGTCAGGGTGATATGTTGGTTACGCCTCTTCAATTAGCAACTTCAGTATCCTTGATAGCCAATAGAGGTTATTGGGTTGCCCCGAGGGTTTTAAAGTCGGGCAGCGATCGTATAGACACTGCCAAATCAAAAGCACCAGATAATCTTGACCACATAAAGAGTGAGCATTGGGATTCGATTATAATGGCGATGGAGAAGGTAGTGCATCGTGGGGGACAGGGAACCGGAGAGAATGGAACGGCTTGGGCATCCATCGGACAGTATGCAACCTATCGAATGGCGGGTAAAAGCGGGACAGCTCAGGTAGTTGGGATAGCACAAGACGAGGAATATAAAGAAGAGGATTTGGATGAGCGATTGAGGAAGCATGCGTGGTTTGTTGGCTTCGCTCCTTTATACGAGCCTACTATCGCGATAGCAGTAATTGTAGAAAATGGAGGCTCCGGTAGCGAAATTGCCGCACCCGTAGCAAAGGCAGTCATTGACACCCATCTTGGAAGAGAAGCAAAGGACTCTCTTCAAGTAAATGGCGACGGGGTGTAACCCAGTGAGTGCTGATTTTGTCAGGCAGTTATCTGGCTCTATGGTTCTGAAGAGAGAAAGGTCTATTGTTAACGACTTGTTTCATCTTGACCTTCCGATTGTTTTTATCCTTATCCTGGTCTCACTATTTGGTTTACTTATCCTCTTTAGTGCCGTTGGTAGAGATCCGGACCCAGTATTGGCGCAAAGCCTGAAAATATGCGCTGGCTTTTTTATTATGTTCTCAGTCTCACAAATTCCTCCAGTTTTTTTCATGCGATTGGCTCCATGGTTCTTTTTCTTTTCAGTTGTCCTATTGGTGTTTACTTATTTCTACGGGACTGAAATTAAAGGATCCAAAAGATGGTTAAAAATTCCTGGCGCCATAAGCTTTCAGCCGTCAGAGTTAATGAAGTTGGCCTTGCCGCTCATGCTTGCACGCTATTTTCAAGATCGACATTTGCCTCCAAAACCGAGATATATTTTCTGGGCTATCGTGATGATTGTGGTACCAGTAATTTTGATCGGAGCGCAGCCTGATTTAGGGACGTCGCTTATATTAATTTTGACAGGCGTTTTTGTTCTTTTCGTTTCAGGAATATCCTGGCGCTTAGTTTTCGGAGCAATGGCCCTGGGGTTTGCCTTGGCTCCCGCCCTCTGGTTCTTTATGAGAGAGTATCAACGTCAGCGAATCTTAATTTTATTAAATCCAGAATCGGATGCCTTTGGTGCAGGTTGGAACATTATTCAATCGAAAACAGCAATTGGCTCTGGCGGAATCTTTGGAAAAGGCCTTTTTCAGGGCACACAGTCCAATTTAGATTTTCTTCCAGAAACGAAAACAGACTTTGTCTTGGCGGTCTTAGGAGAAGAGTTAGGTTTTTCAGGAGTCATACTGTTGCTTGTTTTTTACTCATTGCTTATATGGCGAGGTGTGATCTTAGCAGTTAACGCGCAGGATACTTTTGGAAGGCTCGTATCTATAAGCATCATTTTTACTTTTTTCGTCTATGTTTTCGTTAATATCGGAATGGTGTCGGGTGTCTTGCCTGTAGTTGGAGTTCCTCTTCCATTCGTTAGTTACGGCGGAACCTCTGCACTAACTCTTTTTGCAGGGTTTGGGGTGATAATGTCCATACAAAATCACAGAAGAATATCCTTATGAATATTGCAGTTTTTGTTCTTTCCTTCTTTTTTTGCTCTCTGACTTTTGCAGAAAAAAATTTTTCTATCCCCGAAGTTATAAAATTTGCTGACAATCTCTCCCAAAAATTCAAGTACGAAAAGTCGGAAGTGCTTGACGCTTT
>JAYYDI010000040.1:0-4652 GCA_036161055.1 Pseudomonadota bacterium | reverse complement strand
AAAAACTTAAGGAATGCCTAACGTGGACATCGTCTTTTTAACTTTTATTCTAGTCCTTTCGATATTCCTCGGATTCGAATTGATCTCAAAAGTGCCTGCCACGCTTCACACACCGCTTATGTCAGGCGCGAACGCGATATCTGGCATTACCCTCGCGGGAGCCTTTCTCGCCGCTGGCGCTGGAGATACCGATTTGGGGAAATGGTTAGGCGTAGGCGCTGTCACTTTTGCAACTATAAACGTAGTTGGAGGATACATGGTGACGGACAGGATGCTGGGAATGTTCAAGAGTAAAAGCGAGGGTGGGAAATGAATATTGAATTGATTGCGAACCTTTCATACATTCTGTCAGCTATCTTCTTTATTTTTGGGCTTAAAATGCTTGGCTCCCCGGCAACTGCTCGGAGAGGAAATTTTTTATCGTCTCTCGGCATGCTTATCGCAATTGTTGCAGGATTAACGTCTCAAGGCATTGTTGACTTCAAGATGATAGCGGGAGGCATATTTATAGGCGCGATTGTAGGATCCCTCGCGGCCAGACTAGTTGCAATGACCTCAATGCCCGAAATGGTAGCTCTTTTTAATGGATCCGGCGGCGCGGCAAGCCTGCTCGTTGGATGGGCAACGCTTTACGGCGGAGACGTAAGCAGTTTCACCGCGTTCACAATCTTGCTAGCAATTTTAATAGGGGGCGTCACCCTCACTGGTAGCCTCGTTGCTTACGGAAAACTTAGCGAAACGATAAATAGTGCTGCGGTTGTGTTTCCAGGACAAAGAATCGTTAACAGCCTTGTTCTAGTAGGTATCTTAGTCGCCGGCTATCTCTTTTGTATCGAACCGAGCCCGAATAACCAGTGGCTCTATGTAACGCTAGCGTTAGCCCTCTTGCTAGGAATAATGGTAGTCATACCAATCGGTGGAGCTGATATGCCGGTTGTAATCTCTTTGTTAAATAGTTACTCCGGAATAGCAGCTTGTGCGGCGGGGTTCGCGATCGATAACAATATACTTATTGTAGCTGGGTCATTGGTTGGGGCAGCCGGTATTATTTTAACGAATATAATGTGCAAAGCCATGAATCGCTCACTTGCCAACGTCCTCTTCAGTGGTTTTGGAGCGGTCAAACAAGGAAAAGCGATAGAAGGGGAAGTCAAACCAATATCGGTGGAGGATGCCTACTACCTTTTTGAGGCGGCAAGCAACGTGTGTTTTGTCCCAGGCTACGGAATGGCCGTTGCGCAGGCTCAGCATGTGGTCAAGGAACTAGGAGAAATTCTAGAGAAGAATGGCGCGGAGGTGAGCTTTGCAATTCATCCGGTAGCCGGAAGGATGCCAGGGCACATGAATGTTTTGCTTGCAGAGGCCGACGTCCCTTACGAACAGCTGGTGGAAATGGACGAGATCAATCCAAGAATAGAGAACGTAGATATAGCGGTAGTTATTGGAGCGAACGATGTGGTGAACCCCAGCGCAAGAAATGATGAGGATTCACCCATCTACGGCATGCCGATAATCAATGTTGATAAGGCGCGGACAGTATTCGTGCTAAAAAGATCGATGGCCTCTGGTTTCTCAGGTGTCGACAACCCATTGTTTTTTGGAGAAAACACAAGAATGCTTTTTGGTGATGCCAAAGAGTCAATAGCCGGGGTCGTTTCTGAGTTCAGCTAACCCAGTTTTTTCAGGTTAAGTTGCCTTGAAAAATAATTTGGATATTGGCAATAAGGTAAACGTCCTCGACATATAGTCTTTGTACCCTGGCTTGTCTTGTAAAAGCTTCTGCTCAATCATAGGGATACTTACAAACACAAAAAGTAACAGCATGATTGTCGGACCCGATATAGCCAATGCAGAGACTCCTTCTCCAGCTGCAACCCCGAAAAGAAAAATAGATAGCCAGAATCCAAGTTCCCCTAAATAATTTGGATGTCTACACCAAGACCAAGTCCCGGTCTCCAGAACACTGGCGGTATCCGACCGGACTGTTCTGAAGCGATGGAGTTCTCTATCTGATTGGAACTCAATCCAAATACTTAGCATGCCCAGAGAAAAGGCCAAAAAATCCAACCAATTGATCGGATTCATCCCCGCGACTGTGACTGAATAGAGAGGAGCACATGCTAAAAAGACAATGATGGTTGGGACCAAGTGAATCCCAAAAAAATTAACTGGCATCCAAAGAAGCTTCCCTGTCCTTTCTTGAAGAAGGATGTAACGCCAGTCCACATGACCAAGACCCTTCCATGTATACAGCCAATTGGCTGTCAATCTTAAACCCCATAGTCCAACCACAACGGCCGCTAAAACTTCCCTAGTAAAGTCAGTTAAGCTATTTTGGAAAATCATATAAGTGAGGATAAAAACTGGCACGATACTCCAATAGGGATCGTAGAAGCTTGAGTTTTTAAACCCTACACTGAAAACAAAAATTACCGCAGTCGCGACGACGTCAGCAATTAGTATTTGAATCAAAACATGCAGTTCTAAAGTAATTAAAACAGCACTCCAAGCACTAAGGAAAGCCAACAAGTAACTTAAGAGGACTAAAATATAGGATTTTTTCATGAGTGAGGCACCCCAGGTTGCTTGGCTTTAAGTTATTAAGAGCTGTTTGACAGGAGCCACATCTCCTAGCGGTTTCGTGATTAACCAATCAGAAACATAAATCGTTGAAAACCATGAATTCTAGAACCAGAGCCGATGAAATTCTTATTAATATCCCTGCAAAACCCCATACCTATCTCGATGAAAGGCGCTACCGCCAAAAGTATGCTCGCATACACGGGATCTTTTCATGAAAAAGCCTATCTCATATTCATCTGTCATACCTATACCACCGTGCATCTGCACCCCCTCACTACTCACTAGGTTATATGTATCGTTCAACCTTGCCTTTGCAAGCGAAGCGAGCTCAGGAATCTGGTCGGAGTTTTCATCTAGGGCGGACAGCGCCTCTAAAACGACTGATTTAGATAATTCGACTTCACAAAACATCTGGGCCGCCCGATGTTTAAGCGACTGAAACGATCCAATTGGAACTCCAAATTGTTCGCGAGTCTTCAAATACTCAACTGTTCGCTCAAAACATTCTTGAATCCCGCCGAGCATCTCAGCAGATAACAATATCCGCCCAACATCCAAGACCTTATCGAGAACCTCCGCCCCTTTTCCCTCTTCCCCCAATAATTGTCCAGAAACCTTATCAAAGGATATGTTAGCGGCATTTCGACTATCGGCCATTTTTGTTCGGGTAACTGCTACTCCGTCGGCGTCTTTATCAACCAATAGCAGGGTCAATCCTTCAGGTTCGCCTTCCATTCCAAAACTTCGGCCGACGACAATGATTTTGTCAGCAACGTGACCGTCCAAAACAAAATTTTTAGTTCCCGAAATTTCGTAACCCGAACCTACTTTCTCAACTTTAGATTTAATCTTATAGGGACTGTGATGGGCTGTCTCTTCAAGGGCCAATGCGAGGAGGAGCTTTCCTTCTGCTACTTGTCCTAGCAAACCAGTCTTCATCTCCTCGGAGCCGCCATAGATCAGAGCTGAAGTTCCAAGCGCCGTTGCATATAAAGGTGAAGCGGCAAGAGTTCTGCCACATTCCTCCAAGACTACCCCGAGCCCCATGTAACCAAAACCTGAACCGCCATATGCCTCTGGAATAGTAATTCCGGACCAACCCAACTCAACCATTTGGTCCCATGTCTCTTTGTCATAACCCAGTGAATCGTTGTCATCTCTGAGCCGTCGTAACTGAGTAATTGGTGTATTATCTGTACAAAAATTCTTTGCAGAATCCTTCAACATATTTTGGTCTTCATTTAAAACGAGTGGCATGTAAGCTCCTTGATTTATACTTCTACTGAGACGAGAGAACTCTAGTAACCCATTAAGCCTCTATTGCTTTGACAATATTTTTTACAACCTCTCTCAAATCCTCACCCAAATATTTTAGCGCAGTGGCAGCAGGTGTCTCGTAACTTTCTGGGACTCTCGGGGTAGCTAATTGAACTAAGCTCGCCGCCCCATGAAACGCTGCCCAGATAACTGCTGCTAATTTTTCAACTGGTTCAGACCGATACAAACCTGCTCTCTGTCCATCCAAAATCGCTCCAACCAGTAGCTTAAATGCTCGAGCTCTCGCATCCATCAAAGCAGGGTACTCCATCGAATCAAGCATGCTACTATCCAACATAAGCTGATATTTTTCTGAATGCTTGTGCGCGAATTGCAAGTAAACTACGCCCATATTGACCAAGCTATCAGAAGGGTCCTCTGGTGCTATGCTACGGACTCCTTCAAGCTTAGATTCTAATATTTCTAAGCCCAGCGTGGCTATCCCCGCAAAAAGAGCGTTCTTCGATTCAAAATGTCTGTACGGTGCCGTCGCAGAAACTCCTATCTCACGAGCTATGGCCCTGAGACTCAGGGAATCCGTGCCGTCATAGCGCAAATGTTGGCAGGCACACTCCAAGATTGCCCTTCGCAAGTCACCATGGTGATACTTTTCTTTAGTCTCTATGATTTCTTTTTTTAATAGACTCTTGGTTCCCACTCGACCGCCGTCCATATTTTTCGTCCCTAGCCCAAGTCTAATTCGATTTCGATATAAACTGAAGGCTTTCAACCGGTTAAACTTAGATAAACTT
>JAYYDI010000039.1:0-6004 GCA_036161055.1 Pseudomonadota bacterium | reverse complement strand
GCCATTCGCTACGTCAAACGGAACCGAACTCTGGTTTAGTCCCAATCATTCTGGTTTTCTCGAAGTCTATACAGAGCGTTTTAAGGAGCGACACTCGTTTGGTTTAAAATTGGAAAAAGGAAGAAAAAAGACCTGTGATTGGAGGGACTACGTTTACGGTGTTTTGACCGCTGTCAGCAGCGAGAGCAAAGTGAAAGGTGGACAAATATATGTTCGTCAGTCTCTAGCGTCTGCAGGGTTAGCGAGCTCGGCATCATTTTGTGTTGGGCTCGCGAAAATTCTTTGTCCGAACCTAACTTCTCTCGAACTAGCGGAAAAAAGCTGGCAAGCGGAAAGAAACTATGTCGGCGTCAAGTGCGGGATTATGGACCAACTCAGTATAACCCTCGGGGGCGGTTTAAATATTAGAGCGAAAGATCTTTCTTTTTCCAGCGTTTCTTTGGAGAACTCTAACTGTCAGTTAGTTATTTTGGATACTTTGGTTCCAAGGAAGTTGATCTCCTCTGGTTACAACTCCAGGTACGAAGAAATGTTGGAAGTCGCTGAGTCAATAGGCCTTAAAAGCGTAAATCTAATCGCCGGATTGAACGGCGTGCCCAAAAATCTTCGTCCTAAATTGAGAGCGCGGCTGAACCATGTCCTTAGTGAGTGCTATCGGGTTAAAAGAGCTACTAAAGCCATCGAAATGCAAGATTGGGGCGCTTTGGGTTCTTTAATGAATCAGAGCCACGCTTCTTTAAAGGATGACTACGAAGTGTCCTGCCCTGAACTCGATACAATAGTGACCTTTGCCCAGGCTCAAAAAGGGGTCCTAGGAGCGCGTTTAACAGGGGCGGGTTTTGGAGGTTGCGCCGTGGCCCTCTGCGAAAAGAGCTGGGTTCGTGATATGCAAAAGAAGGTAAAGGAATCATATCGAGAAGTATTTGGTGTTACACCAAATATATTTGAAGCAGCCTTCTCAAATGGCGTTGAAATAAACCGACTCTGATCGGAATTTAAATGTATCTTTTGGATTCCCAGGCCCAAGCGTCCTCGCAGATCTGGCGGAGTGTCTTGGAAGCTTTCCATGCAAGTTCCTTATGAGCCAGGTTAGGATTTGTCAAGAGACGCTCTGCGTCGCCCGATCTTTTCGGTACCACCCGATACGGTAGAGCGCGACCAACCACAAGTTCGTAGGTTTTGAGCACCTCTTTAACGGAGTGACCTTTTCCCGTACCAATGTTGAATGCTCGCCAACCCTCAAGAGATGGGGTTTTTTCCAAGGCGGCCACGTGGGCTCTCGCAAGATCTACCACATGCACGTAGTCTCTTATGCAGGTTCCATCCGGAGTCTGGTAGTTATCTCCGTATATCAGCAATTCGCTTTGGTCTCCGGCAGCGATCCTTGATAGAACTGGTATAAGGTTCGTTGCGGTACGGCGAGAAACCTCTCCAATCAGCCCGCTAGGATGGGCTCCCGCTGGGTTAAAGTATCTCAATGACACAACAGTTAGGTTTTTGCGTGAGCTTTCTAGAGATTCGAGAATCATTTCATTAAAAACCTTACTTTTTGCGTAGGGGCTCAAAGTATTGGAGGTTGAGAAATCCTCATCGATAGGCATCTTTAATGGATTTCCATAAACGGTCGCAGATGAGCTGAACAAAAAACTTTTTACTTGAAGCTCTTCGACTAATTTGCACAGGTTTATAGTTGGAATGAGATTGTTATCAAAATAGGCTATTGGATCCAAAACCGATTCCCCTACTGACTTGTATCCCGCGAGATGGATAATTGCATCAATTCGTTTATCTCTGGAGAATCTTAGAATTGATTGGAAATCCCTGAGATCAGCCTCGTGAAAAACCATTTTCTTTTTGGAAAGTTTTTCGGGTCCATCTAGGCTAGATTTATAGCTATTGCTTAAATTGTCGATAACGAAAACTTCATGCCCTGCTATCAGTAATTCGGCGGCTGTATGCGTTCCTATGAAACCTGCTCCACCTGCAAGCAGTACATTCATGTCAATGGTATTCCAAGATTCTGCTCGAGCTCTCCTATCGCTTGTTCTGAAGATATAACCTTGATGGTTCTCATTCCCATTGCTTTAGCCGGCTTTAGATTTACTCCCAGGTCGTCCAGATATAAACACTCGGCAGGCGACACGCTAGCCCGCTGGCAGGCTAGTTTGTATATTTTGGGGTTCGGTTTTCTCACGCCGACTTTGCTAGATTCAATAATAAACTCAAAATTGGACATCACCTCTTCGATAGCAATCTGCTTTTTCTTCGAGCGAGCCATTCCAGGGCCTTGGCCTGCGTTGACATTGTTAGTAATACAGCCAACTATGTAGTTTTTTTTGATCTTTTTAAGCACGGTGACCATGTCGGGCCTGATCTCTCCCGACAAAAGATTTATGACCTCTTTTCCAGATATTTCATGTCCTTTGGCAGAAGTCTCTGATCTAAACAGCTTATCGAACTCATCAATATTGATTTCGCTGCTTTCTAATTTCGCCCAAGCATTGGTTTCGTGATTTTCTGCATTTACTTTACGAATGAAATCGACCGGTATTTGCTTTTTTATCTCAAATTTATTAAACGCTTCGAACGGGCTGCTTGTAATCACTCCGCCAAAGTCCCAAAGAACTGCTTTGATTAAACCGCTCATGCTAGCCCTCAATCATCCGCTACGTTAATCTCCTAAGTTGCAGATTCGGGGCGAGCCAGTCCTCTCTGAGAGGCACGCACAGCATTAATCATTTGCTTAATGTTTTTAGAGTTCGGGAATGATTTCTCCACATGATTGACTGCGTCTTCAAGTCTCATTTCCCTCATAAATAGGGCACGAAAAGCTTTTCTTACCTCTGAGATTTCAGAGACAGTGTATCCAGCTCGCTCCATCCCAACTTTGTTAATCACTCTCATATGAGCCGGGGATCCCTCTGCAATAGTAAAGGGAAGAACATCTTGGATCGTCCGAGCCATTCCAGCGATCATGGCGGCTTCTCCTACGTGACAAAATTGATGAATGGCCGAGAGTCCCCCGATATTCACATGATCTCCAATAATTACATGTCCCCCGAGAGTCGCACCATGGCTCATGACTACTTTATTACCAACAATACAATTGTGTGCCACGTGCGATTGAGCTAATAGTGCGCAATCGTCGCCAATTTTAGTGCAGGATTCTGGTTCCGTCCCGCTGTGAACGCTCACGAATTCTCGGATTATGTTTCTGTTTCCTATATGGGTGTAGGTAATAGAACCGCTAACGTGTTTCAGATCTTGGGATTGCATCCCTAGCGTAACATACGGAAAAATTTCGCAGTTCGTTCCTATGGTCGTATAAGGCTCCACTACTACGTGCGAACGAAGCTTGGTATTAGCTCCGATTTGCGTGTTAGCCGCAACTGTACAAAAAGGCCCGATTTCAGAGCCTTCTCCAAGCTCCGCACCTTTTTCTACAACTGCGTGTTTGTGGACTTTTATCATCTCTACTCTCTCACTTGACAATGGACATAACTCAATGTCTATACCGCTTTCAAGCCGATAGTTTATCAAACCATAGCCTTTTAACTAGCGGATGATATAATTTTGCGTGAAACAGGCCAAAAATTTTAAATAAATGTAGACAGCTTCCATGAAAGTTCCTGACTCTCTATCGCTGACAAAAAAAGATGAATCCTTGCTTCACAAAAATAGTTTCTCGAAAGAGGATCTTATTAAGTGTGGCGAAGGCACCCTTTTCGGTCCAGGCCGGGCGCAGTTGCCAGTAGAGAAAATGCTAATGGTAGATAGGATAACAAACATTAGCGAATCAGGAGGGCGTTATGGAAAGGGAGAGATTCTTGCTGAGATGGATATCACAGAAGATCTGTGGTTTTTTAACTGTCACTTTATTGGCGACCCTGTGATGCCTGGCTGTCTCGGTTTGGATGCGCTTTGGCAGTTAGTTGGCTTTTTTCTGGCCTGGAAAGGAAATTGGGGAAAAGGCAGGGCGCTAGGCTGTGGAAGGGTAAATTTTCGTGGCCAAGTGCTTCCTGAGTCCAAATTAATAACATATGTGATTGAGCTCAAAAGAGTGCGGGAAGGAAAAACTGTACTGGGTGTAGCCGACTGCGAGGTAAAGGTTGATCAAAAACAGATTTATACTGCCGAGGAAGTTAAGGTTGGACTTTTTACAAATCTAGAGGGGTTTGGGTGATTTTATGAGACGAGCTGTTATAACAGGAATGGGGATCGTGTCGCCCCTTGGCAACAATCTGGCCGAAACTCTCGATTCTTTGAGGGAAGCTCGGTCTGGCATAAGATTCCAAGAGGCCTACAAAGAAATGGGGCTCAAGAGCCATATAGCAGGGAGTATTGAGTTAGATTTAGACCAACTAATAGATCGAAAACTTAAGAGGTTTATGGGTGACGCCGCAGCGTTCTCGTATCTTGCGATGTCAGAAGCAATTGATGACGCGAAGCTTACTGAAACACTTGTATCAAATGAGCGAACTGGAATTGTAGCAGGTTCGGGGGGTGCCTCCTCTTCCAACCTCACCGAGGCCGCGGATATCCTTCGCGAAAAGGGCTTAAAAAGGGTTGGGCCTTATAGAGTAACTAGAACTATGAGTTCCACTATCTCTGCCTGCTTGGCAACTCCGTATAAAATAAAAGGGGTTAACTACTCCATAACATCTGCTTGCTCCACGAGTGCTCATTGCATTGGGCACGCTTCAGAACTAATACAACTGGGAAAGCAGGACATTGTTTTCGCAGGTGGTGGAGAAGAGGAGCATTGGTCTATGACCTCATTGTTTGATGCAATGGGCGCGTTGTCGACGCGTAATGATTCACCCGAAACTGCCTCTCGGGCTTATGACAGAGATCGTGATGGATTTGTAATTGCAGGTGGAGGCGGTTTTGTTGTTGTTGAGGAGCTTGATCACGCCCTGAAACGGAATGCGAAAATTTACGCAGAAGTCGTTGGTTACGGGGCAACGTCTGACGGTTATGATATGGTAGCGCCCTCGGGTGAAGGAGGTGAGAGAGCTATCAGAAACGCTTTAGCCACGGTTGATTCGCGAATTGATTATATAAATGCGCACGGCACTAGCACACCTGCTGGTGACCCACCTGAAATCTCGGCGATACGAAGAGTGTTTGGCGACTCGGTGCCAAAAATTAGTTCGACGAAATCTTTATCCGGGCACTCATTGGGCGCTGCCGGAGTTCACGAGGCGATATACACCTTGCTAATGCTAGAACATGACTTTATCACCGGAAGCGCGAATATCTTTAACAAGGATCCAGATATTGATGATGCCCCTATTGTCATGAAACGTGAGGACGAGGCCAATTTGGTGACCGTTATGTCTAACAGTTTTGGTTTTGGTGGTACAAACGCAGTCTTGGTGTTTGGGAAAGTGTGAATCAGTCTTATTTAATAAGTTTTAAAAGATCTTAATAAACTAGCCAAGTAACTTCTGTATACTTCCGGGGATAAGTGGACAACGAACCGCTGCTATGAAAAAAAAGAAAATTATTGTAGTCGAGGATGAGCCTGATCTAGTAGATGTTGTCACTTACAATCTTGAGCGGGAGGGCTATTCAGTTCTTGCTTCCCAAAGAGGAGACGAAGGCCTAAATTTAATTAGGAGTGAGGCCCCGGACTTAGTTTTGCTAGATCTAATGTTGCCGGGAATGGATGGGCTCTCAATTTGTCGCCAAATGAAATCCGACAGCTCAATGAGAGAAATCCCAATAATCATTGCCTCTGCGAAAGGAGAGGAAAGTGATGTGGTAATTGGTCTCGAAATGGGTGCTGACGATTATTTAGCAAAACCCTTTAGCCCCCGAGAACTTTTAGCAAGGATTAGAGCAGTTCTTCGGAGGGGAGCTCCAACGGCTGATGTGAGGGATGACCGGATAGTGGTTCGAGACTTAATCATAGATTCGCGAAAGCATGACGTGAAGATTAACAACAGAGTAGTAAGCCTCACCTCTACCGAATTTAAGTTACTGCATCATCTAGCATCAT